>CAYRCA010000006.1:23040-25768 GCA_964422565.1 uncultured Acidobacteriota bacterium
GCTGCTGATCTGGCGGGAGAGGCCGAAATAGGCGGAATTCACGATCTGGAGGATCTTGGAGGTCATGGCGAGGTCCTTGGAAATGATCTGGCCGATCCTGGCCGCCGAGACCTCCGGCGCCCGAAGCTCCTCCGTCAAATGCAGATAGAGGGACGGCAGACTTGGCAGGGAGCCCATGTCGGACACGAAATCCCGCAGCGCCGCATTCACGGGTCGCGACCCGGAATGGAGCCCCCTGTTGCCGGAACCGTCTGGAGGAGGAGAGAAGTCCATCAGCTTGGCACCTTGGTTGACCCGTGAACCATATTACTTTGGGCGGGCGATTCCAGGCAAAAATGCCCGGCGGTCGCCCCCTCTCGACGGCGGGATCGGAACCGTCCGGCCGCGGACCGCCCCGGCTGGATGTCTCACCTTCGGGCTCTCCACGACCGGCGGTCGTTCGGCGACGGACGGGCGACGGCGCCGGCGTGAGACGGATGACCGCCGCGAGGTCACTCCTTCGCAGGCGACCCCGCCGCGACCGATGAGGCGCGCCCATTCCGATTCCTCCATCTCCCCCGACGACAAGATCGGCGAACCGCGGCCAATCTTTAGTCCGCGCACCGAGGACACGAGGACACATGGCCGATTGTGTTTTCCAGGGGGCTAGTTTAGTATTGCCCGGATTCTCTCCGCCCCGGCGGCCGGATCCCTGGGGGGGAGGGGATCGGGTCTCCGCCGGCCAATCCCGGGGCCGGTTCCGGGGCGGAATACGGGCGGCGGGGCGCCCGGCGACTCCGAGGATCAAGAACGTGCAGCAGTTGGGCCTGACCTGGTACGACGTCGCGATGTTTGTCGGCTTCTTCGCGGTCGTCATCAGCGTCAGCATGTACAAGAGCAGGCGGGAGGAGACCAGCGAAGACTTTTTCCTGGCCAGTCGCGGTCTGACCTGGCCGCTGATCGGCTTGTCGCTCATCGCGGCGAACATCTCGACGGAGCACTTCGTCGGCATGGCCGGGCAGGGCGCCGGGATCGCCGGAATGGCCATCGCCAGTTACGAGTGGCTGGCCGCCATCACCCTGGTCATCGTGGCCTTGTTCTTCCTCCCCAAGTTTCTGCGGATTGGCATCTTCACCATACCCGAGTACCTCGAATACCGGTACAACAGCACGGCACGGGCGATCATGGCTTTCTACACCATGGTCATCTACGTGGGGGTCACCATCGCCGCGGTCGTCTATTCGGGAGGATTGACCCTGCAGACGATCTTCGGCGACCTGAGCGATCCCCAGCACCTGCTGTATGGAATCTGGGTCATCGGAACGATCGCCGCGCTCTACACCATCTGGGGAGGCCTGAAAGCCGTCGCGTGGGCGGATCTCTTTCAGGGCTCTGCCCTGATCATCGGCGGGTTCATCACCATGGTGTTGGGCTTTCAGGCCGTCGGGGGCGTGGGGGCGTTCTTCGAGGCCAACGCCGACCGCCTCCATATGATCCTCCCCTCCGACCATCCGGTGTTGCCGTGGACCGCACTGGTCATCGGTCTGCATATCCCCAACTTCTATTATTGGGGACTCAATCAGTACATCACCCAGCGCACGCTGGCGGCCAAATCCCTTCGCGAGGGTCAACTGGGCATCATTTTCGCCGCCGGGCTGAAGCTGATCATCCCCTTCGTCATCATCTTCCCCGGGATCATGGCGCTGCAGCTTTACGGCCACCAGATGACCGGCGAGGGAGGAACCGACGCCGCCTATCCCCTGCTGATCCGGAACCTGGTCGGCCCCGGGGTCCGCGCGTTCATATTCGCCGCCATCAGCGGCGCGGTAATCAGTTCCCTGGCCTCCATGTTGAATTCGGCATCAACTATCTTCACCATGGATCTGTTCAGGCGCCATTGGAGGCCGGAGGCGCCCCAGAGAACGCTCGTCTGGACGGGAAGAATCGCCACGGCCGTCTTCGTTCTGGCGGGCTGTCTGATCGCGCCGGCTCTGGGCGACCCCCGCCTGAAGGGGATCTTCACCTATATCCAGGAGTTCCAAGGCTATATCTCCCCCGGAATCCTGGCCGTATTCGTCTTCGGGATGGTGTTCAGGCGCGCCCCGTCCGCTGCGGGGGTGACGGGACTCCTCCTCACCGTCCCCGTGTATGGCTTCCTGCAGTGGCAGTTCGGTGAGATCGCCTTCCTGAACCGAATGGCCATCACCTTCGCCGTTGTGGTTGCCGTCATGTATGTCATCACGTGGCTCCGGCCGCTTCCGGCTCCTCGGAGCTTCCCGGAGAGGCATGAGTTCGATATGCGGGCCACACCTCTGGTCAAGTGGATGGGGGCCGTTGTGATCCTGGTGACCCTAGCCATGTACGCGATCTTCTGGTAAACAGACGGGCGCGCGGTCCCGAGGTCCGGTTTCCAGACCGGAACCGGGAAACCGGGAGGTTGCACTTGTCAATCGACCGTCGAATCGTCACAATGATGCGAACCTCCGGGGGGAGTGAGTTCCCCCGCCGGGGGTACGGTCTTGAGGAGTAGAATCTTTGAGTCTAGGATCCACCAGAATTCGCTTAACGGAGAA
This sequence comes from uncultured Acidobacteriota bacterium, assembly GCA_964422565.1. GTDB lineage: Bacteria > Acidobacteriota > UBA6911 > RPQK01 > JAPXNP01 > CAYRCA01. The sequence goes on from CAYRCA010000006.1 coordinate 25,593, forward strand.
CTCCGGGGGGTTGAACATGCTGAGGAACGACGAAGAGCTGGAGGGGTTGCAGGTCCCATTCCTCGCCAGTCCCGAAGAGGACGACGACGTGCTGGACGACGACGTGCTGGACGACGACGTGCTGGACGACGACGATGAGCTTGACGACCTGGACGACGACGACTTCGACGACTTCG
>CAYRCA010000007.1:0-23586 GCA_964422565.1 uncultured Acidobacteriota bacterium
CGGCGAGCCGTCAGTTCAAGGAAGGCGATGTCCAGCACTGGTGGCATCCGCCGAGCGGCGCGGGCACCCGCTCGCGGATCTCCGATGATCTTCTCTGGCTCCCCTTCGTTGTCGCCCAATACATCAGGGTCACCGCCGATGTCGGCATCCTGCGCGAGGTTGTTCCCTTCCTCGACGCGCCCCCGCTGAACGACGATCAGCACGAAAGCTTCCAATCGCCGGGTGTTTCACCCGAACGCGCCACCCTCTTCGAGCACTGCCGGCGGGCGATGGCGCACAGCCAACGCTTCGGCGCCCATGGCCTGCCCCTGATGGGGAGCGGGGACTGGAACGACGGAATGAACCTGGTAGGCGTGGGGGGCAAGGGCGAGAGCGTCTGGCTGGCGTGGTTCATGGTGGACGTCATGCGGGGGATGGCCGAGATGTCCCGCCTCCTGGGCCGGTCCGAGCTGGGCCAGTCCTACGAGGAAGAACGGAAAACGCTCATCGAGAATGTGGAACGGTTCGCCTGGGATGGGGAGTGGTATCTGCGGGCGACCTATGACGACGGCACGCCCCTGGGCTCCTCGGCGAATACGGAAGCGCGGATTGATTCCCTGCCCCAGTCCTGGGCCTGGCTGAGCGGCGCCGCCGACATGGATCGGGCGGACAAGGCCCTCGAATCGGCGTGGAGTCACCTCGTGCGCGAGGATGAGGGGCTGGTGCTGCTCTTCGAGCCTCCGTTCGATCAGTCGGAGCGCTCGCCCGGGTACATCAAAGGTTACCCGCCGGGGGTGCGGGAAAACGGCGGCCAGTACACGCACGCCGCCATCTGGCTGGCCATGGCCATGGCGCGCAGCGGGGACGGCACCCGCGCGGCGAAGATCCTGCGCATGCTCAATCCGATCGAGCACGCGCGCGGACCGGACCCGGTCTGGCGCTACGGGGTGGAGCCCTACGTCGTCGCGGCCGACGTGTACCGCCTGCCGGGACGGATCGGTCAGGGCGGGTGGTCCTGGTATACCGGTTCGGCGGGGTGGATGTACCGCGCCTGGGTGGAGGAGATCCTGGGCCTCAAGGTGCGCGGCGAGACCATGCGACTCGCCCCGGTCATTCCCGGCTGGTGGGATGGGTTCCGGATGAGCTATCGCCACGGTGAAGCGCTCTATGAGATTCAGATCGAGAACCCGGAACACTGCGAGCGCGGCGTCGCCTGGGTGGAAATGGATGGTCACCGCATCGAGGACGGCGTAATCCGGCTGGTTCGGGATCTGGTCAAACACCGGGTCCTGGTCCGCATGGGCAAGTCACCGCAGGTGGTCCGCAATATCAATCTCGATGAACGCGTAAAGTGCGATTGAAAGACCTGGAACGCAAAGGGCGCGAAGGTGAGCCCCGACCCGCAATCAGCGGACCGGGAACTTCAGGTGAGGGATGATCTTCAGGGCGTTCCGGTTGTAGAGCTTCTCCAGATCCCCTTTCCTGGTTGCAGCGTGTCGTGCCCCGACCCGATCCTGACGGACAGCGGTCTCAGCGGGTCACGCTACAAACCCACCCCGAAGTTCGGATCGTCGATCGTTCCGTCGACCTTGATCGAGATGACGGCGCCGTCTCCGCCCGACCTCAAGAATGGGTCGACCATCTTCAGGAGGAACGACCTGAATCCACCCACCGCCTGGGAGACACTCGCTTCCATTCGGAGCTCTCCCTTGAAGTCCAGAGTCCCGCGGTGCAGCTCGTGAGTCCCATCGAGGAGCGCCCGCGCTCCGGGAACCTCGAAGGTCAGTCCCTCGAAGCGGATCTTGGCATCATCCAGAACAAACCGGGACCTCATGTGGGAGACGACGCGGTCCACCCGATCCTCGTCCTCATCCGGCCGGCCCCGAGCCCGCCAACTGAGTTCCTCGACTTGTGATCGGACCTCGGCTCTCCCGAACTCCGCGGAGGTCAGGGAAAACTCTCCATCGAGCCGCAGACGGTCGATGACGTCCCGCTCGCCGGCGGGCAGCTGGAAGTCGGTCTTTACCTGGATGTCACCCGTGAGAAGAGGCGTATCGGGGGCGAGAACCAAAGCGATAAGATCCTCAACGCGCGCCCGGTCGAGGGTGACATCCAGGCGTATCGCCTTGCCTTCACCTTCTTCCCACTCCACCACGCCTCCGCGGGCTGTGACCGAAGTCCGCAGAAACCGTGCTCTCACGGGGTCCAGGAGTGTGTCGCCGCTGGTGCCGTCGACAACCGCGTGAAAGTCCGCGGTCAGATGAACCGCCTGGCCTTCCCCCACCTGGAAGTCGGGTGTGTCTGTGGACCCGTCGATCTCGATGCGGGAAAGGTGACCGGCATAGGTCCCGGTCGACGAGAGGAACCCGGAGATACCGCTGAAGACGGAGAGGTCGGCGTCATCGAAACGGTATTCTCCCTCTACCGTGGTGCCGCCGGGATCCTCCGCGTTCCAGGGACCGAGGCGGCCCGTACTCTGAATCCACCCGGGCGGCTTGGCGTTGACAAGCTCCGCCTCGAACTCCATCGCATGGTCGAGTCCGACCGATTCGAGATAAAGCTTCCGGATGTCGAAGACCAGCGGGTCGCCGTCGACGGGGAGGATCGTCAGCCTCGTGCCGTCGGCTTTGATCTCCCCGATGACGAAGGAGTGTGCCTCCAGGGGATCGACTTCCTTGTGGTCCCGGGGCTTCTCCCGGTCGTCATCGTCCTCTTCGGAGGCGATTTGGATCTCCAGTCCCACCAGCTCGACTCTGTCCACTCGAATCGGATCCGCCAGCAGTCCCCATGGACTGAGGTCGGCGGTGAACCGATCGATTCGGATCAGCGGTGGGATATCCGTTCTCCCCTTGTGTCTGAGGAAAACCTCCCGGCCGATTAGGCGCGGAACAGGGAAGATGGATAGAGTCAGCGATTCAAGCTGTGCGGTTGCGTTGAAGTGTTCCTCGAGTCTGCGAACGGATTCCTCGCGAACGACCTCCTGGATGCGCCACCAGAAAACAACGGTCGCCCCTCCAGCCAAAGCCATCAGGGCAATAAGAACACCGACGAGGAGGCGTGTGTTTTTGGAATAACCGGGCGTCATGAGAGATTTCACTGATTCGATTGTAGTCCATGCGGCCCGCCAGGCTGTCGTGGTCCGTCTCTCTCATGGACGAGTTTCCTCCCCCGAGCCAAGCTGCGGCTCGGCCGCCGAGGTTTCGCAGATTTCCCGACCGTCCACCCGGTCCACCCGGTCCACCCGGTCCACCCGGTCCACCAAAGAGTAACGCCGACGCGAAGCCTCAGGCCCCAGGCGGCCCGGCAAGCTTTAGTCGACCATCGACGGGGAACACTTCAGACGGACGCGTCACCGGGTACTGCTCGGTTCCTGTAACTAATGGCGAAACCTCGACTGAAGTTCCCGCAGCCCGCTCAACGTGAAGTCGGCGGACCGCACATAATCCAGAATCCGCCTCTCCTCCCCTCGGACCCGTTCCACCTCCTCGGGGATGAGGTCGGCAATCTCTCCCGGGATCGTCAGGAGTCCATTCAGATCGCCGTGCAGAAGATCTCCGGGCCCAATACGGAGGCCGCTGATCTCCACCTCGATCCCCACCTCAGAGATGACCGGGTTTCCGTGAGAGACCACGAACCCGGGGCAGAAGAGCTGAAAGCCTCGCATGCGTCGGATTTCCTCGATGTCGCGCAGTCCGCCGTCGCAGACGCACGCGACCGATCCCAGGGCCTTGGCCGTAGTCGCCATCACCTCGCCGAGGTGGCAGGAGCGACTCCTGTCGAGGCCCACGTCCTGGATAACGAGCACGGCCGGTTTGGGGGAAGCCTCGATCGCCTCCCAGAGCGGGAACAGTCCTTTCGGAGCCTTCCGCTCCTCGGTGGTGCTGTCCGCAGAGCAGGTCACCGCATATCCAACGGTGGTTCCCAACTCGGGAAAGATACACCGGATGTCGAGGCCACAGAATCCCTCCACCCTTGGCCGTACCTGGAAACGCTCGACGGCGTTGGAAACCGTGGGGCTGTCCAGCTCTGCAAGGCGCCGCAATGTCTCGCGGGCGTGGCTTTCCATCTGCCGTCGTCCAACCTTTCCTGAAATCGTGCGGCCCGCTCGCCCCGATGAAGTTCGTCGTGTCAGCGGTGTCTCGCCACGGCGGCCGCTCCGGCCGTTCGCTGTTCCGTCACCCGCGACAGGGTCTCATCGAGCCACTTCTCGAACCACCTTCTGAACTCGCGGAGAGCCGCGATTCTAGCGGGAGATGCGGGAAGGGTCATGGGGCCACAGGGGATGTTCCTGACCTCCATGGCGCTGCGGATGGCCCACGGAACCGGGAAGGCGACCACCCTTTCAATCACCTTGGAAATCTCCTTCTGGCAGTACTCGGCCAACCGAGAATCACCACAATGAAACGAGCGATAGAGGAGAACCAGGAGTTCGGGACAGACATTGCCCAGACCGGAAATGATTCCGTCCCATCCGCTCGACAGAGCCTTCAGAACCAGGACATCGTTTCCCATGAGTAGCGAGATCTCGCGATTCGCCTCAATCTCCCTCAACCGGTCCAGCGCCGTCTCGTCCCCGCCGCTGTCCTTGATGCCCACAATCCCCTCCTCCGTCGCGAGCAGCCTGGCCGAGGTCTCGGTCTCCAGAGGACTGGTAAAGAACGGCAGGTTGTACAGCACGCAGGGGAGGGCCAGCCGACGGGCGGCCTGTCGGTAGAAATGCTCCAGATCCTCCTGGGAATAGACGAAAAAGTGCGGCGGGGGAAGTAACAGCGCCTCGACACCCTCCTCCGCCGCAAAGCGCCCCAACTCCAGCACCCGGTCAAAGCTCGCCATCCCCACCGACGCGAGAACTCTCGCGCGGCCGTTGACGTACCGCGCCGACCGACGGATCAGCTCTTTTCTTTCGGCAACATCGAAGCGTGGATACTCCGCGGTGCCGCCGCCCACACAGATTCCCTCGACACCGGCGGCCAGCAGGTAGTCGATGAGCTCCTTCAAACGATCGAAGTGGATTCTCCCCTCGCCGGTCAGGGGCGTGACCGGAGCTATCAGAACACCCGACACCTTCAAAGTCGGCTTCTCCCCCTTTCCCGCGAGACCGTTGGATTCACCATGGATCCTGATGTGGGGTCGCGGTCCGCGATGCGCTTCAAGCCGCAGCGGACAACCATTGGTGGAGATTAGCGGATGTCCCCCGCCGATGTCAATGAATGTGAAACAGCGTTCCAAAAAGGCACGCCTCCACTCAAACCGGCGCTTCCATGTTCCCGCAAAGAGAGACTATCGATCCACGAAAGGGCCCCGACGACGATGCCGTCGCGCGCGCACGCGGTCGTCCTCCGCGCGCAGGTCGGAAACCGGGAGGATGTGCGTCTCGATCTCGGTGATTTTCACAGCGCTCGCCCTTTTCCGCGTTCATCAGACAACCGGACGGCCGTCGCCTCTCGGCGATCCGGTACTCCCGGTGACGGTGTCAGCTCCAGCCCCGTTCCCGAGTTCGGCTGCCGCAGACATTGACCTGAATACCGAGCGCGCGGGCGAAGGCGGCCTTGGAAAACAGACACAGCTCCGCGCTCGAAGCGTCTCCCGCGTATGCGACCTGGATGTGATTCGCCTTGTGCTTGGCCATGAGTTGGTCGCGGGTCACGCCGTAGGTGACGGCGTGCATGATGGGCCATTGCGGGGTCGTCGCCCGCCAGCGACGCTCCGTCTCCTCGAGAAGGAGTTCCACGACGCCGCCCCGACCGATATCCATGTGAAGCGCGTCCTCCGCGATATAGATGCGCGACCAGACGATCTCACCCGGCTTCGAGACTCCGCGCAACGTGGACCCGCCGTTCGGAAAATACATCGCCGGCTGGCGCAGACCCTCGGCGCCGCTCCACCCCCCGACAAAATGAGCGGGAGGCGCCGCTCCGCTGATCAGGAATACCCACACGTAATCGTCCACCGTGCCGCCGCGGTCGACGTCGCCCCAGCGCACGTCGTGCAGGGTGGATTCCACCGCTTGCCCCAGAGCCTGGTGTACGCGGCGGGTGAGCAGCGCGTCCAGTCCGGCGCATTCGTCCACTTCATTGAAGTGCGGCATCGGCTCGCTATCGAAGAGCACGCGCCTCCCGTCGCGCGAGCGCACGGGGGGGCGATCCGCGTTGTTGAGCGTGCCTTCGACGAGATCGCTCGCCGGCAGAAGGTCCTTTAACCCCTGCTGATATTGGATGCCGATGGCGTCGCAGCCGAAGTCGTCGGCGATCCGCAGGGCGGCGACATACATCTTGCACTGAAGCCGAACCTGCTCGCGAGTCAAGTCGGTCTCGTGGCTTGAGCCGAGGTGGAACTTCATTCCGCGGCGGACCAGCCAGTCGTATACCGCGTCGGCCTCGTCGTCACCCACTTGCGTGGTTTCAAAGAAAAGCGCCGATTGGCTCAGGCGCTCCTTGAAAACGCCGACGGCGTGCAGAAGCCGGTCGGGGATGATCGCGTTGAACATACCCATGCAGCCTTCGTCGAACACCCCCAGGATAGCCTTCTCGGTTCGGAGACGCTCGGCCAACGACTCGCCGAGCTCCACGGCGGACGAGGGAATGGGCACCTTCTCCAACGGGGTGACGTGGTCGAGCCGATGCCGGACCTCGCCCGCCTTCAGCCACTCGCGAAGCTTTCCGCGGAAGAAATCGTCGGTGAAATCCTCGCTCCAGAGTGTCGAATAGCGGACACCGGCCTTGGTGAGCGAACCGTTGAGATTCAGCATTCCGACCAGCCCCGGCCACTGGCCGCTCCAGTTGGCCGCGGTGAGAATCGGACCGCGATGGGTGGTCAGCCCGGGGAGCACGTGATGGGAGTACTGCCACACCGCCTCGGCCACGATGATCGGCGCCTCGGGATCCACCCCGCGAAAGACTTGCATTCCCTCGCGCTGACTGGAGATGAAGCCGTGCCTCTCCTCGGTCTTGTAGGGATGGGCGCGGACGACCTCGAAGCCTTCCGCTTTCAGCGCGCCGGCAAGCGCCTGTTCCATCGCCTCCTGCGCGGGCCAGCAGACCCGATTCGCCGAGAGTCGAAGATCACCGCTGGCGACAAGCTGGATCTGGTCTGGTTTCAGCCGACTTGAGGGGATGTTGGATGTGGACATGGTTTAGTCCTTCCTGGATGCAGCCCCGGCGCGACCCTGCGGGCGCCGCCGATTCGTACCGGCAACGCCGCCGTCGCTCAATCTTCCCCGCAAGGCGCAAGGGGTAGATGGGGCAATAAAGGGCGTCAAGGAGCACCTTACTTGCGACTTGCGCCGATTGCCTGGAAGCGGCGAAGACCGCAAAGACCGTTCCATTATTGACAACGATGGTCGGATCAAATAGAATCCTTGGCTGACGATGGAATATTGTTCACAGTTCGGAACTCCTGATGGCCGCGATTTTGAACGCGCCGACAGTCGGCCCGTTTTCGGCGCCATCGAACCTTGCGTTCACCGGTTCGTTCCGACTTTCTTTTAACGGCTGTCCCCCCGATGGGGGAGGAGAGGGATCCAAAACGGTCCTTCTCTTCTCCCATCCCCCTCCCACTAGGGGTCAACGACGCAACGGAACCCGATATACTCCGCCCGTTCCTCCGGACCAAGACCCAGGAAGCGGCTATAGGTGAAGATCTCCCGAGTCCCCGAGTTGTAGGCTCCGCCACGAACGGTGTGGACCTCCCGTCCTTGAAATGTCAGAGTGGTTCCGGTGATCTCCGAGGCGTTGCCCGCCAGGTCGTATACCCCATAGGGGGACCGGTCGCCGGCGCGGTTCCCCACCGGCTCCAGGCGGTCGGTTCCGTAATTGGCCGTTTCCGGAACGGGAGGATCGATGCCCCAGGGAAAAGGACGTCCGTCGGTTCCACGCGCCGCCTTTTCCCACTCCTGGTCCGTGGGCAACCGGCCGCCCCGCCATCGGCAATACGCGGCGGCGTCCTCCGGGGACACCCAGGTCACGGGAAACTCGGCCGCCCAATCGGGATAGCGCCCGCCCGAAGACCAATGCCTCAGAAAATCCCTACCCGTCCGGGGTTCATAGCCGGTCGCCTCCAGGAACGCGGCGTACTGCCGGTTGGTGACTTCGAACTCCTCGATGAGAAAACGAGGGAGCACCGGACCCTGCGGCGGTATCGCGAGCATCGCCCGAAATCGCTCCCGCATGCCGGGGAAATTCAGGCGAGCGTAGCCCAACAGATTCTCGAACTCTTCCTCGGTGGCGCCGTAGACGAAGATTCCAGCGGGCACTTCGACCAGGTTCTCGGCGTCCGGGGGGGGAGGGACCGGAGCCGGCTGCGGCGCCGTCCCGTCTACGGCGCCGCAGCCGAAAAGAATTCCCGAAAGAAGGACCATCGTGAGCCGCAGCATGAACTACTCTTCTATCACCTCCGGAACTCCGGGAAAAGCCCGCGGGCCGACGGATCGCCGGGAAGTTCCCGATCGGCGGCGGCCCCGCGTTTTTCCGGCGCGGGTCGGAGACGCCGTCCCCCCGCCGGGAGGCTGGAAGGCCGAAGCTACGTGCCGAGAAATCGGGGCGCGCGATTCTCGCGGCGGGCCCGGACGCCCTCCTGGAAATCCCGACTCAAGAAACAGCGCATCCTGGCCTCGATCTCGGCCGTAGTGGAGGATTCCCAAGTCTGGTCGAGGCCCTGGAAGCCCCGCTTCAGACTGCGAAACACCACCGGCGGCAGGCCTAAAGCCCAAGCCGCCAGCGCCCGAGTTCTGTCGAGAAGCTTCGAGCTATCCACCGTTTCGTTGACGAGGCCGAGTTTAACGGCCTCGGGAGCGCCAACCAAGCGCCCGGACAGCAGCGGGTCGGGGATCGGGGCGGCGCCGAGTCGAGCGGTGACCAGACTGGTGGCTCCAACGTCCGGACTCAGCCCCAGCAACAGAAAAGGGTATCCCAACCGTGCCGGCTCGGCGGCCACGCTGTAATCCACCGACAAGACCAGATTGAACCCCCCGTCGACGGCGAGTCCGTTGACCGAGGCGATGCAGAACTGGGGGCTTCGGCGCAATAGGAAAAGCGTTTCCCTGGTGACCTCGAGCCAACGGCGCAGGGTCCTCAGGTCCCCATCGTCGAGCAGAGCGAGAAGGGTGCTCATGCGTGCTCCGGCACAGAAGGCCCCACCGCGGCCGGTCAGCACGACCACCTTGATGTCCTCCCGCTCCGAAGTGCGAACGACCGCCTCTCTGAGTTGGACGAGCATTTCAAGGTCGTACGAATTCAGACAATTGGGGCTATTCAGCGTGAGGGTAACGACGCCGCCCTCCGTCTTTTCCTCCAGATAGGGTGCCACTTGTGTTCTCCCGGCCGCCCAACAGGGTCTTTCTCAGTCGCAAACCGCCGCGACACTTCACTCCTTCAATGTCCGTTCGCAGCTTTTGACTCCAACTACGTTAAAGATGGCGAAGGAATTTGGCAATGCCGGTTTTGGGAATCGAGATCCTGCGCGGCTATCTGATCAGGAATCCGGACGACCGCCGTCACGTCCGCCTCGGACCTCCCCGCGCCTTCGTTGGATCCAGGTGGCGCCGGATTCAAGAGGTTCGCCCTCTGGGGTTCAGCCTGGAGTTGCTCTGTGAAGGCAATCGGAGGTTGCGGCTGCCCAACGATCTGGAACGCCTCCGGGCCCGGGAGGAGGAGGCCGATTGGCTGACTCGGACGGCGCTGCGGGCTCTCGGACCCGCACGGGTTCTGCGCGCCCGTTGGGGGACCGACCGGCGACGGCTTCAACGGGCCGGCTTCCTGCGGCTGCTGCTGCGACGAGGGAACGAGAGGGTCGCGGTGCTGGCCGCCTTCCCGGATGCCTCGCCGGGCGACGGGGCCCGGCTGCTCTGCTCCCTTGTGCTGTGGTGGGATCAACTGCGGTCCGCCGATGGGGCCGCGGTGATGATTCCGGAAACGTGGGGAGACCACCTGACCGAGATGCTGCGCATGATCCGCGTGCCTCTCACCTGTCACTGCTACTCCCCCGACGGGGCGACCCGGCGGATCTTCCCCCGAGACCGAAGCAACTCGGAGACGGACTCGCCCTACGTCATGTTTTCTCTGGACGGCGAATCGCCGGAACCGCTCCGGGCCTACGCCGAGCGATTCGGAGATCTGGACCTGACTTTCCGATCGAGTCGCTGGGAGTTGTCCTACCTGGGGCTCCCGGTGCTGTGGCTCAGTCGCGATGGAGATCTTCTGTTCGATCTCCGACGTCCGAAGCGGCTCCGCCGGGAGCGTCTTCCATCCTGGTTCCGCCACCTTTCGGACGTGCGGCGTCTGCGGGCATTTCCGCCCCCCGAGGCCGCCAACTTCCACTATCGCTTCGGGCGGGAACGGTGGCTCGAGAGTCGGATCATCCGCAATCACCGAACGATTCGCTCGGACTTCGCGGCCCCGGTTTACTGCCAGGTTCCCACATACATGGAAGGGGAGAGGAAAGTCGTCGACATGCTGACCGTGACCGACACCGGTCGACTGGCGGTTATCGAGTTGAAACCCGAGCGGGATCTGGAGCTCCTCTACCAGGGCCTGGAGTACTGGGACCGGGTTTGCCATCACCTGAGGAACGGCGATTTTCAGCGGGCGGGCTTCTTTCCCGGCATGAGGCTCTCCGCCGAGCCTCCCCTGCTGTTCCTGGTGTCTCCGCTTTTCGAGTTCCACCGGGCGATGCCGGTCCTGAGAGGCTACCTCGAGGGGCCGGTCCGGTTCGACTGCGTCGGCATCAACACGGACTGGAAAAGGGAGCTCAGAATACTGCGCAGGTTCCGGATCTGATCGATCCCCCCGCTCTCCCAGCCACCGAGATGCCCGAGCCGCCTCGTCCGGGAACTCCAGTCCGCGCGCTTGCGACGCAAGCACGCGGATTCTCTTTCCACGGCTCCCATCGAAGTATCGAGACAGATCCAACAGAATTGGACTCCGGGGCCGGAGGGCTTCGGCGTCGGCTCTCCGGAGTCTGGAGGCGGATCCGAAACCATGTGGGCCAAAGACCAAACGTCGGCGCGGGGAGCCTCAATCGCTCTGCCGACGGGAGGAGCCGAAATCGCGGAGTGCGGAGACCGGGGACCGGACTACGGCTTGGGCTCGTCGTCGTCCTCGCTGCCCGCCCGAATCGACCGCTTGAAGTTGGAAATGCCTTCACCCAACCCTCGTCCGATCTGAGGGAGTCGACTGGCACCGAAAAGTACGAGGATGATGACCAGGATAATGACGAGTTCTGTAACACCCAAACCTATTATCAACAAATTTGGTTCTCCGAAGCTCATGATACGCCCCGGGATAGACCCTGTCAAACGGGCTCGATCAATATCAATCGATCGATCAGGGGTCATCCGGGGCCGGTTCCCCGAACCCCTCCGATCGATTCCCCGGATAGATGGCCGGAACCACGCCCCGCGATCTCGCCACCAAGGCGGCGCCGCCCCCGGGATGGCCAAGCCGGGGCTATCGACTCAACCAGTCGCCAATCTAATCCACTTCCCGGACGCAGCGGAAGCCCAGGCCGAACTGAGACTTGGGGAAATAGCCGCTGCGGGTCCACAGCGACATGCCATCCCCCTTCATGGCGTAAGAGGAGCCCCGAACCGCCACGTACTGGTTGTTGTACACGTTGCCGAGTCCCGTGGTCTGACCGCCTGGGTAGGGCCGCAGGATATCGGACGTCCACTCCTGGACGTTCCCGAACACGTCGTACAGACCGTATGGACTCACGTCTCCGGGACGGCTTCCCACTTCTACCGTGTCCCGGACCCCATGCTCGTTGGTGTTCGACTTCGTCCAGTCGAAACTCCCCCCCCAGGGATACCTCAAGCCTTCAGGGCCCCGGGCCGCCTTCTCCCATTCGGCCTCGGTGGGCAAACGCTTACCCGCCCATTCGCAGAATGCTTTCGCATCCTCCCAGGTTACGTTGGCCACCGGAAAATCCTCCCGGCCGATCTTGTAGTAGGACCGCCAGTCGCCCTCGGCCTGGTAATCGCTTTCCAGCTGAAAGAGGGCGAACTGGCCGTTGGTCACTTCAAACACATCGATCTCAAAGGCCGGCAGATCCACCGTGTGCGCCGGCGCCGCCAGCGGGGGCGTGCCGGGATGGACGTCACTGCCCAGGGTGAACTCACCCGCCGGGATGAGAACCATGTCACCTGGGAGGGGCAGGGTATCCTCGTCGAGCAGATCCATTCCCTCGCCCACCTGCTCCTCGGGTTGCCCACAGCCCGTGAGCTGCAATGAGACGACACCAAGCAAAGCAACCAAGAACAGAGCACGTACTTTCATAGGCTTCAGTTATATCACTGTCAACAGAAAGTAACCACCAGATTTTCACGGGAAGACACTCGGCCACCGAGCCCTCCTTAGCGGCCCCTGAGCGGGGTCATCAGCCCGAATCGGCCGATCCGGCATCGGCGGGGCGGGCGCCCGGGGGCGCCCAGTTTCTCCTGAGCCAGGCAAGCGCCTCTTCGCGGCTGCGAATACTCCCTTCCAACTGGCGATCCTCCAACTCGGTCAGGATTTGAGAGAAGAGCGGTCCCGGCGCGAGCCCCTCTCGGATCAGGTCGTGGCCGTTCAAGAGGGGCGCGGGTCGAATGGCCTCCCGGTCGAGTTCCTCCAGCCTCTCCCGGCAGAACTCGTAATTACTGAGATCCCCGTGGCTGGCGAGACAGTCGAGACGATGCAGCTCCAGGTGATCGGGAAAGTTCGCCTTGCGCAGAAAGCGCTTGAGGGTGCTCTCGCGCATCTCGCGTACGTGAATGAACCGGAGATGATCGCGGACCAGGTCGACGACCTCGACCGTGACGTCCCGGGGGAGCCGCAGCCGCCGACATATCGTCGCCGCCATCTCGGCGCCGACCTCGGCATGGCCGTCGAAGCGGATCCGCTCCTCGACCCTGAGCGTGGGGGGCTTCCCCACGTCGTGCAGAAGAATGCCCAGGGCCAGACTCGGATGCGGACGTTCCGAGCGCTCGAGCATCAGACAGGTGTGCACGAAGACATCCCCCTCGGGATGGAACTGGGGGGGCTGGGGCACGCCCACCATAGCCTCGACCTCCGGCAGGATTTCGGCCAGCAACCCCGATTCGTAAAGCAGGCGCAGTCCCCTTGAAGGCTGGGAACCCGTGAGAATCCTCAGGAGTTCGTCGCGAACCCGCTCCCGGCTGACCTGCCGGATCCCGGGGGCGTTCTCGCGAACCTGCTCCCAGGTCCCGGACTCGATCCGGAAGTCCAGGTCGCAGGCGAAACGGACGGCGCGCATCAGCCTCAGCCGGTCCTCGCGAAAGCGCTCGGCCGCCGGGCCCACCGTCCGGATGGTCCGAGTCTGGAGATCGGCCCGACCGTCGACGAAGTCGATCACGGTCTGGGACTCGGGTTCCAGAAAAAGCGCGTTGATTGTGAAGTCCCTCCGGAGCGCATCCTCGCGGGCGTCCGAAAAGACAATTCGAGAGGGATGGCGGCCATCCACATAGCCCGACTCGCGCCGGAAGGTGGCCACCTCGTAGCGCCGGACATCGAATACCACGACAATCACTCCGAACTGGCGTCCGACCGGAATCGTGTGGGGAAAGACCGCCTCCACGACTTCCGGAGGGGCGGAGGTCGCGATGTCGATGTCGGAAATCGGCCGCTTGAGCAGAAGATCGCGCACCGCGCCGCCCGCGAAATAGGCGGTGTGCCCGGCTTCGCGCAACCCGGAAACCACGCGGAGGGCGCCGCCGAGGAGTTGGGGATCAACATCTTGTAGCATAGCCATGTCGGGACGCGGGCATGGTAGCATAGGCCGCGAAATGAGACACATCGCGGCCGGGGCGGCCCTGATCCTGCTCGCTCTTGCAGGCTGGCTCCTTTTTCGAGGGACGGATGAGATCCCCCTGGAGATGGTTCCGGAGGACGCCCTCGCCCTGCTGGGCGTCAACCAAATGCCGCCCTCGCTGGATTCACTGGTTCGAGTTCAACTGCCCGAATGGATCGAACTCGACCCCGACGAGCTCGTCGCCCGTCTTCGGACCCGACTCGACCCGGGGGCGCTCGATCTCTTCGACGCCCACATCCGGTCCGCCTGGTTCGCGGCGCACCGTCTCAGCCGCAAGGAGGACGGCAGTCTGCGGCTGCATTTCTCCATTCACATCCGACCGCGGCGGGGTTCCCGGACCGCGCTGCGACAGTGGATTCTGGATCGGGTTCACGAGGAATTCGAAGGCGAGTCGTTCCAAGACGAGGCGAATGACACGACGGTCGTCCGGGGCCCCGAGCCGGGGCAGGTTTTCCATCTGGCCGATCGGGACGGCTTTCTCGTGGCCTCGAACTGCGCCGATGCCTGGGAAAGCCTTGAATCGGTCCGGCGGGGGGAGACCCCAAGGATTCGGGAATCCCGGCGTTTTCTGAACCTGTCCGGCCACGTCTCGCCTCGTTCGGATCTGTTCCTGTATGTCCGGGATCTCGGGCTTATGCCCGGCTTCGCATACGGGCTGGCCTTCGCTCCCGACGAGACCGCCGCCGTCAGCTTTTACCAGCTTCCCGAAGTCGAACTCGGCCGAGTCCCCCAGCCTTAGGGCCCGCCGGGAGCAGGCAGCCGGCGGCAGTGAGCGACCCCGCGGTGAGCGGGTGGCAGCCTCACCGAGACCTTGGCCCGCGGAACCCGGAACCGTGTTTCATCCCTTCGGATGCGCCCCGCCTCCGGCTTGCTCCGCGCCCGTTACGTCGTCAGCTCCACTTCGCCGACGGTCAGGGTGATGCTCTGAATGCCGGCCGGAAGGGGGAATGGCTGGGTGGGATCGAACGGAGGGTCCTGTCGCTTTCCGACGGTCCTGAGAATCGTGTCGACCAGATTCGGAGGGAGGGTTACGCCGTTGAGCCAGGCGCGCCGGGTTTCATACCTGCCCATCCCCTCCTTCCCGGCGAACACGCCTTCCAGTTTGAGCGCCTGCTTTCCCCTCAGCATGTTCTGGAGCAGGGCTCCTGTCATTGAGTCCTCGAACTCGAGCTGCTCGGTGTCGATGACCAGTTCCGCAATGAAGAAGCCATCCAGCAGCCTGACGACCGCCGACTCCACCGCCGAGACTCGATGTCGAGCGACCTCCGCCGTGATGAACTCGTTGAGATCGGACTCGGGAATCCGGAAGGTTTGGCCGGGGGCGGGGTCCTGCTGCAACACCTCCAGCATTGCGAGGAATTGATTCTCCCGCGACGCCGTCGGCGCCGGTTCCGGCCGGGCGACCACCGTCAGCGACAGTAAAAGGCAGCAACCCGCGATAATCAGCTTCGGTTTCAATTCGTCCTCCAAAATTCAACGCCGAAGGTCACTCGCGTGGGGAACCGCAAGTTCCATTCGAATGCCGCGGACACTCTCATGCCCAACCATCCCGCGATCCGCCCGTTCGGCCTTCGGAAACCCCCGCAAGGGTGCCGACACCCACTAATACGACATCCAGACGGATCGAGATCACGCACCCATCGAAAAAACCTCGGTTTTCCGACAGGGCGACGGAAGGGAGGGCGGACGAGAGCGGCCCAAACCCAAGACGAAGCGGCACTCCCGAGGGGGGTGCCTCCATCGGAAAAAATCGCGCCGCCACTGGGCGACAGGTCTCACGAAGCGAGTCTTGCACCGGCGGTCCCGTCAGTTGATCCTCTCGACCACCATCGTGATCTCTTTGGACTCGTCTCTGATCCGATAATATACGTGAACGTAGGCCCCGGGACCGAAGTCGCTTCCCTTGACGGAGCTGTCCACGAACACAAACTCCATGTTCTCCCCTCTGCGGGTCTCGATCAGTAGCGTGCTGGGGTCAACGGACTCAACCGTCCCGTAGACGCTGAACGTCCTTTCCTCGAGGGGAGGTTTCTTGGTCCAAAGCCTCCACACACAGGCCGGCTGAAGCAGAACGAGCACGAGGAGGAGCAGTATGGTTTCAGATCGGAACAATATCTTCCTGACTTTCAAAGCTGATCCTGAAGTTGTCTAACCAAGCGCTTCCGAAAGGAGTCTTTTGACTCGCCGTTCGATGTCGTTTCGAACCACCCGGTAAGCCTGGATCCGGTCCAGCGGCTTCGCCCGGACGATCGACGGGTCGGGAACTCTCCAGCGATCGATCCGGACGCCCTCCACCGACGGAGCGGCCTCATCGCCCAAGGTGACGATGTGGGTATAGGAGGTCAGATCCTTTGAATCGAGTGGAGGGGCGTCCAGCAAGGCGATATCGATTCCCGCCTCGTTCATCGCCCAGGCGCAATACGTGTCGAGCGCGGAATCCCCCGATCCCGCCGTCTCGACCTGAACCAGGTCGCCGGCCAGATATCGGGCGAATCCCTCCGCCATCCGCGCCCGGCACGGGCCATTCCCGGAGACGAACAGAATACGGGGTCTTTTTGCCATACGCAGTCCCGAACTCCAACTCCACCAACGCCCGGATTCGGATTATAAAGAATCCTAGTTTAACATTTCGGACGAGGCTCCAGGCAACCGGTCGGGGAGGCGGCGTCCGCGGGATTTCCGGACGGCTCGAGTCCCGCCGCCCCTTGATGTCGCGGGTCCCGGAGGCCGCGTTCCCGGTCCGACGGCCTTGCGCCGGCAAGGGGACGGTCCGGGTGTGTATGATAGACGGAGAATGCGTCGCGCTCTGATTTCCTGCTTGCTCCCGATTCTTTGCGGCCCGCTCTCCGCCCAATCGCCCTGGGACATCCCCCGGATCGACCGCGAGCTTCAGATCGACGGCTTCCTGGACGAGTGGGAGGGAGTGCCGACCATTGTGCTGGCGCCCTCGGTCGAAGGTCTTCGCACCGAGGGCCGCTTCGAGGGAGACGAGGACGTCCGGCTGGAGGTCCAGGCCATGTGGGACTCGGACTACCTCTACCTCGCCTTGACCTGGACCGACGACGTCTGGGATGTGGAGGAGGTGGCGCGCCGGGACGCGGTTTGGATCGGGCCGGACGGCACGCGGCGGGACCGCATGCATTTTTTCGACTACATGAGGTTTCACATTCGGGAGCCGGATTACGACTACACCCTCTGGGTGTCCCCGCGGGTCGAGGGTCGAGGTCCCTTCGTCTGGAGCAGGCTGCTCGATGGCTACCGCGGCAGAGAGCGGGCAACCGCGCCGCCCATGATCGCCGCCCGGGAGAAGGATGGGCGGGTGACCATGGAGATCATGCTGATGTGGCAACAGTTGAGGCGTAAACCGGAGCGGAACCGCCCGATTCCGCTCACCCTGATCCTGACGGACAGCGATCATCCCGGCCGCTTCCTCGAATCCAAGGCGGAACATCTGAAGTGGCTGGCGTGGCGGGGAGCGATGCGTTTCGTGGACTAACCGGCGGGCGCCGGATCCTCACGCAAAGCCGCCAAGGCACCAAGAGGCGGCCTTGGCGGCTTTGCGTCTTGGTCCGCGAGAGAATGCGGATGCGGGTTCCTCGAGGGGCGGACGATTGAGAGGGCAACTTGGGGGAAAAGGTACTCATTACGGGCGCATCATCGGGGATCGGTCGGGCGACCGCTTCGGCATTCGCTGAGCAGGGCGGAGAACTCTTCCTCGTCGCCCGCCGCGGCAATCTGCTGAAGGAGGTGGCCGACCACTGCCTCGGCCTGGGGTCTCCCCGGGCTGAGGTCGCGGAGCACGATTTGAGCCGCCCCGGAGAGGGGGCGGTGGTGGTTCGCCGCATGCTGGAGGTGATGGCCGGGTTGGACGTCCTCGTCTGCAACGCCGGTTATGGTTTCCTGGGTCCGGTGTGGGAGATGGACGCGGCGGCCATGGCGCGTATGTGGCAGGTGAATTTTCAGTCGGGCTACGAGTCCATTCAGGAGGCGCTTCCCCACTTCCGGGAGAGGAGGCGGGGCCATATCGTCCTCGTCAGCAGCATCATCGGTCGAAAGGCCATGCCCTTCAACGCCGCCTACTGTGCGACCAAGTTCGCCCAGGTGGGTCTCGGGGAGTCCCTCTGGGGAGAGCTGCGGGACGAGGGAATCGGTGTGAGTGTGGTTTGTCCCGGGTATACGGCGACCGAGTTTCACGGCGTGGCCTCGTCCGAGCGCCGCCGCCGCCGACCGATTCAGGGTCAGAGCGCCGAGACGGTGGCGCGGATCCTCGTCAAGGCGGTGCGGAAGCGACGGCGCCTCGTTCACCTTACCTTCCTGGGAAGGTTCTTTCTGGCCATGGACCGGCTGTCCCCATCCCTGGCCGCCTGGGCCGCCTATCTCGCCGCCCGGCGAGATCTGGTGCGAGCGTCACAGGGGCAGGGACGAACGGGCGGATAAAGGCCTGATCCTCCCGTTCCTCCCGCCCCCCCCGCTACTTGCCCTTGATCCGGATGTTGCCGTTGACCGTCTCGACGTGAATGGACGTGCCGCCGCCGTTGATCGGGATCTCCGCCCGGATCGCCTTGCCCGCCGGGTCCATCACCGGGGTGAATGGCGCCAGGTCACAGGAAATCGAGTATCGGCGGATTTCTCGTTCCCAGCTGCCGGAAATCCGGATCAAGGCGCTGACCGTGGCCCCGACGCCCGGCGCCAGTCGCAACTCGACGTCGCCGCCGGAGGTGCTGAGGCTGCTGGGTTCCCCCGCCACCCGGGTGATTTCGGCAAGGATGTTGCCGCCCGCCGTCTTGGCGTCAACCGGGCCGTCCACGCCGTGAAGGCTGAGGTTTCCGCCGGAGGTCCTGGCCTGCACCGGGCCGCCGGCCGATTTCAACTTAATGTCGCCGCCGGCCGTCGTCAGATCCGCCGACCCGGCGACGTCTCCCACCAAGATATCGCCCCCGGCGGTCTTGGCGGAGGCGGTGCCGCCCACGTTGCCCAGACGGATGTCTCCGCCCGCGGTGGCCGCGGTCAACCGACGGCCGATGTCGCCGACTCGGATGTCCCCACCCGAGGTCTTCACCTCCACGTCTCCGTCCGCGGATTCCAGAACGATGTCTCCCCCCGCCGTCGTCAGTCTCGCGTCTCCCCGCACCCGACCGGCCGAAATGTCCCCGCCGGAGGTTCTCATGTCCATCTCACCGTCCACCTGCTGCAGTCTAATGTCCCCACCGGCTGTTGCCCCGCGAACCACTCCGCGGACGCTCCCCACGACCGCAATATCCCCTCCGCTGGTCTTCAGGTCCAGGTTGAAGTCCTCGGGCACCGTGAACTCGAAGCGGGTACTGCTCCGGCCGCGACCCCGCGGGTTGAAGCTCACGTGGACTGCCGGGCCGCTCTGGTTTACCTGAAGGTAGGATAGCTCTCTCTGATCGATGCCCACCACGTCGACCTGTACCGATCGGGCTCCGGCGCTGGTGGTGATCTGGATGTCGCTGCCGGTGACGTCGACCACGAGATCGCCGCCCGGCCCGACGTCGAAGCTCCTGGAAACAGTTGTCAATTGCCCGGCCCAGCCGAAGCTTCCCAGCGCGACCGCAGCGACCGAAGAAACAATGAATTTCCGTGCCTTATTCATGAGAACATTCCTCCCGCTCAAAACAGGGTGTGGCCCGCCAATTCCAGATAGTTCAAAGTGCGGCGGCGAACGTAATCGTTGTCGTCCTCCCGGACGCTTCTTTCCAGATCCGGGACCAGTTCCGACTCCAACTCGATTCCCTCATCGGCGGTCGAGTGCAACGCGTGGATGGCCTCGATCCGCAGGCGCGCGTTCCGATCGTTGACCAGGACGGCGACAAAGGCTCGGTTGAGTTCCGCCGTGGCCGGGTACTGCCGGAGCGCCAACAGCGCTTTGTGACGCACGGCGGGATTCGGGTCGGTCCGCAGGGCCCCGATCAGGGCCGCCAGAATCTCGGGATCGGTCCGCTCTGGACCTTGCGCTCCGATGGCGCCGACCGCCCGGAGCCTCACGCCCGGATTCTGCTCGCTCAGGAGGGCGTGGGTCAGCACCCGCTGGATGCGCGGATCATCCGCGTCCCCCTCCAGTTGAACCCGCCGAATGGCCTCGAAGGAGACCACGACCGTCCTGGATTCGGGATCGGGTTGATCGAGGGTCACATTGCCGATTCGCACCTCGGGGCGGGTAAAGGGATCGAGCGGCCCCGCATCCGCGTCGGCCGGATGGAACAGAACATATCCAAGCCCCACTCCGGCGGCCATCATCGCCAAGGCTCCACCGGCATAGGCCGGCCGGAGGAGAAGGGCCAGCCCGGCGGCCCAATCCCCGAAACCGGAGACCCGGCGTCGATTGGGGGCCGTTTCACGGGTCCGAAGGCTCTCCGACAATCGCTGCCGCGACTGCCGGAGGGCTTCCTCCGGCGGATCGGGGATCTCGCGACGGAGAAACGCCGCGAGGCCCTCCAACTCCGCCAGTTCCGACCGGCAGGACGGGCACTCCGCCAGGTGCTTGGCCAATTCAGCCGCCCGACGGCCCTCGAGCTCGTCGTAAACCTCAAGGATCAGAAGCTCCCGAAATGTATCGTGTCGCATGGCACTACCTTCCCTATCTCACCCCGGACCCAAGGCGGCTTCTCCCCGCCTGGATTCCCCCAATTGCCACGGCATCTCGACATGTCGCCGGGGCGCCGGCCCTCCCGATTCCCTCGAGATCAGGCTCGGCAATAGTCCTCCCTCAGCTGCTCGCGAAGACGGCTGGTCCCGGAGAACAGATGCTTCTTTACGGTACCCTCGGCACAGCTCAGCAGCGACGCGATCTCGCGCAGCTTGTATCCCTCGAAGTGGCGAAGAACGAACACCATCCGCTGCTGCGGCGAGAGGTGATCCAGCGCCGCCCGAACCCGCTCGACGATCTCGCCGCTGGCCGCCTCCCGGTCGGAGAAAGGGGCCGTCACCAGTTGTTCGGGAAGCCTTGCCGACGATTCCCCGCCGACCGGTTCGAGGAACTCCCGATCGAGGGACACATACCTCCTCTTCCGTTGGGCGGCCTCGTGAGTGAGACAGACATTGACGGCGATACGATGGAGCCAGGTCGAGAAGCGGCTCTCGAACTTGAACCGGGACAAACCGTTGTGCGCCCGCAGAAAAACCTCCTGATAGATGTCCTTGGCCGCATCCACGTCACCCACGTATCGCATGGCGATCCCCAGAACCCGACGATCGTGCCGGTGGACGAGCTCTTCAAACGCCGCGCCGTCGCCTCGCTGGGCCTTCAGGATCAGATCGTTGTCATCCTGTCCCATTTGGGCTCTTTCTTCCCTGTTCAATGAGCTGTGACCTTCGAGAGAGGCAAAAGGTTTAGGGTGCTATGAAGATCCCCCGGGAATCTCGCGACGCGCCCCGGGGAGAAAGGACGGCTATCGGCCGCAGAGCCAGTAGACCGCTGTAATGGTCTTCCCGTCGAGGATCTCCCCCCGGGCGATCAGGTCCAGAGCCCCCTCCAGGGTGTGATACTCCAGGGCCAGCTCCTCGTCCGGTTCGGGACTGGACCCGACCTCTTCGACTTGGTCCGTATAGTAGAGATGCAGGAGTTCGTCGCAATAGCCGGGCGACGTGTAAAAGCTGAAGACGTGAGTCAGGGAAGAGGGACGCAGGCCGGTTTCCTCCTCCAGCTCCCGGGCGGCGCTGGACTTCGGCTCCTCCCCCGGATCGAGCTTGCCGGCGGGAAGCTCGAGCAGGTCCCGATCCATGGGGTAGCGATGCTGCCGGACAAAGGGAATTCGGCCGTCCTTGCATCGGGCGAGGACCACCACCCCGCCGGGGTGCCTGACCACCTCCCGGATAGTGTGCGTTCCGTTGATCTCGATCTCATCGACGATCAGGTTCACGATCCGTCCCGCATAGACGTTCGCCCGTTTCACCAGTTTCCCCCGGTTTGGCATGGTCTGATTCTGGCAGGTTTTCGGTTCGGATGCGGCGGGCCGTCGAGTGGGATCGGCCACGGGCGCGGCGGGAGAGACCCGGTTCGCCCGGGAGCTCGCGCCCGAAGGTTGAACTTTCCAATCCTCCCCGCATCTTCTCTGCTGAAGCGGATGAAGTGCTGGGGGTTGGGCCTGATTCTGGCGTGCGCGGCGGTCGCGGCATATTGGACCTCCTTTCCGGGGGCGTTTCACTATGACGACTATCCTCTTCTCCTGGAGGAGGACCGCGTCACCGGTGACGGATTCGACTATGGCGCGTTTGTCGATCATTACGGCGGTCGGCCATTGACCTTGTACTCCTTCCATCTGAATCACCGCTGGGCCGGTTCCTCCCCCCTCAGCTACCACGGAGTCAGTGTCGCTCTGCACGCCCTGGTCGTCCTGATGATCTTCCTGCTGGTCCGGCGGTGGACGGCCGGTCTTTTCGTTCCCTTCGCCGCCGCCCTTCTGTTCGCCTTACACCCGGCCCAGGTTCAAGCCGTGAACTACATCTGGTCCCGTTCGGTTCTCTTGATGGCCTTCTTCGGGTTGCTCGCCCTCCTGGGCGCCCGGAACAGACCATGGCTGAGCCTGGCGGCGTTTCAGCTGGCGATCTGGAGCCGAGCGGAAGCTCTGGCGTTTCTCGTGCCGCTGGCCATCTCGAACCGGAAACTCGGGATTCCGGGAGTCGTGTTGGCGACGGTCAACGTCGCCGGTCTGGGCTACGGACTTCTCCGGCACTCGCCCGCCGAACTGGCGTGGACGCACCCTTCATGGCTCGATTACTGGGCTCAGGCCCTGGTGGCGTTCTGGCTGTATGTCAAGCTGATGGTGTGGCCCTCCGGTTTCTCAATTTTTCACGGCCCCCTTCAGACGGGACCCGCGACGGTCGTGGCGGCGGCCTTCGGCCTGACACTGTTGGCACTGGCGGCCTGGGTCATCCAGCGAGAACGCGCAAACCGGCCCGCCTCCCTGGCCCTGGGATGGGTCGGCCTCTTCCTCGCCCCGTCCCTTCTGGTGCCCAATTCGGATGTCTTCAATGAAAGCCGCATCTATGTCGCCATGGGCGGCTTTGCCTTCCTCGCGGCTTTATTGCTCGAACGTGTCGGCGCCCGGCTGGACTCCCTGAAGCGGGCTCTCGGGGTTCGGAGCGGCGGGCCAGTCGGCCGGTGGCTCCTGGCGGCGATTCTGGCAGCGGCGTGTCTGCCGCTGACGCTCAGCCGACACGAGGTCTGGGGCGACGATGTGGCGTTGTGGGAGGAGGCGGTTCGTCGAGCCGGCGGGGAGGCGGTTCCCCACTACAATCTGGCTGTGGCGCTGTCTCGGCGGGGGGAGATCGAGCGGGCGCGCGAGGGCTTCGAGACGGCGGCCCGTTTGAACCCCGAGGACGACATGAGCTATGCTGGTCTTGGGTTTTGCGCGGAGTTCGAGGGTCGTTGGCTGGACGCTCTCCGCCAATACGATCGAGCATTGGCCCTAAACCCGGAGAATGGTTACGCCCGGGATGCGGCGCTGCGAATTCGAGCCCGCCTGGCGATGGGAGCACGGGAGCCGTGAAGTACATCAACCACATCAACCTGATGCTGGCCGTTTTCGGCGTCGCCGTGGTTCTCTACGCATTGTCCCAGACCTTCTTTTCCCCTCCGCGCCAAGTGGCGGTCGACATTCAGGAGCTTCGGCACCGGGGTTCCCTCGAGGCGTCCCAGCGCCGTTCCACCGACGCGACGACCCTTTTCCGCGGCACCGCGACCACCCAGGTTTCCTCTACGTCCGAAGCCCCCGCGTCACGGCCCGCGCGACAGCCCGCGGTGGTCGGCGTCCCGAGGGTCGACCCGACGCGAGGGGGCGCGGGATC
>CAYRCA010000008.1:0-21089 GCA_964422565.1 uncultured Acidobacteriota bacterium
TCACGTCCCCATGGGGCTTGGCCATGAACCCTCGTATCGGAAGGAACGGCGGATCGGAGTCAATCCAATCTCAATCCTGAGCTCTGCCCCAGAAGTCTTGGACGGATCTCTCTCCTTGATTTCCACGCGAGTCCGACTGCGACTGATCAAACGCCGTCGACGCGGGGGTTCGGCACCTGTTCACGAGGGAGAACGCGCATGACCCGCTGGGGAATGGTGATTGATCTGGATCGTTGTACCGGCTGCGGCGACTGTATGGCCGCCTGCCATCAGGAGAACAATCTGGCGGCGGTAGGACCGGACGAGACGCAGCAAGGAAGGGGCTTTCACTGGTTGAGAGTGTTGCCTGAGGTGTCGCACCACCACGATCGAGTCAAGGTCCGCTATACCCCGCAGCCCTGTTTCCAGTGTGACAATCCGCCCTGTACCAGAGTCTGTCCGGTTCACGCGACCTATTTGAGTAATGAGGGAATTGTGGGGCAGGTCTAATCCCGGTGTATTGGATGTCGTTACTGCATGGTGGCTTGCCCATACAATGCCAAGGTCTTTAACTGGTTTGCTCCTGACTGGCCCGAGTCCTCCAAGCAGCGCGCCAATCCGGATGTCTCGCTGCGGTCCAAAGGGGTGGTCGAGAAGTGCACCTTCTGCCATCACCGGATCCTTCACGCCAAAGAAACCGCTCGGGCCGAAGGAAGAGAAATTCGCGACGGGGAGGTGAATCCTGCTTGCGCCGAGAGCTGTCCCGCCCGAGCCATCGTATTCGGCAATCTCGACAACCCCGCCAGCCAGGTCAGCCGAATGATCAAGAGTCCGCGGGTTTTCCGAATGAAGGAATACCTGGGTACCGAACCGAAAGTGTATTATCTGTCGGGGGTCGAATGAACCCTGAGAAAAGTCCTACGCCAACACATGACTTCGAAGACGCCAGTCTCCTCCGCCCTATTGAACAGTCTGGAGCGGGGTTCCGAGTGGCCACAACCTCTCTGCTGTTCCTCATCCTGGGCGGATGGGTGATTTTCAGCCGACAGATTTTGCATGGAATGGGGGTAACCGGGCTCAACCAACCGGTCGTTTGGGGATTCTATATCGTCAATTTTGTGTTCTTCATTGGCATCAGCCACGCGGGAACCCTCATCTCCGCCATCCTTCGGCTCTCCAAAGCCGAGTGGAGACGGCCCATTACGCGCATGGCGGAAGTGATCACAGTCATCGTTCTCGCAATCGGAGCCTTCCATCCTGTGCTGGACCTGGGGCGACCGGACAGGATGTTCAATATCTTCACCGCTGGCCGACTGCAGTCCCCTCTTCTGTGGGATGTCACTGCCATCAGCGCGTACCTGATGGCTTCGACGGTCTACCTGTACATTCCAATGATTCCCGACATTGCCCTACTTCGAGATCGGGGATTGCGGCCGCGCTGGTTCTACTCTTTCCTGGCCTGGGGCTGGCGGGGGACGCCCCGCCAGCGTGCCGTGCTCGACCGGGCGGTAAACATCATGATGATTCTCGTGATCCCAATCGCCGTCTCGGTCCACACCGTGATCTCGTACATCTTCGCGATGACTCTCCAACCACACTGGCATTCCACGATTTTCGGACCTTACTTTGTCGTCGGGGCGATCTTCTCCGGCATTGCCGCACTGCTGTTGGTCATGATCATCCTCCGACGCGTCTACCGCCTCGAGAGGTATCTCAAGGACATTCATTTCCTGCACCTTGCCAAGCTCCTCCTGGTGATGTCTCTTCTGTGGTTTTATTTCACCTTTTCGGAATACCTGACAGCAGTCTTCGGCAATGAGCCGAGCGAGATGCAGGTCTTCTACTACAAGTTCTCAGGTCCTTACGCTCCCTTCTTCTGGGGGATGGTCGCCTGCAACTTCCTGATCCCCGTACTGATCCTTGCTTTCCGGCGGACCCGGACCACTACCGGCATCTTTGTCGCCTCCCTGGCCGTCGTGATCGGGATGTGGCTGGAAAGACTGAACATAGTGGTCCCATCCCTGGCCAACCCTCGTCTCCCGCTCCCCGTCGGATTCTACGTTCCCAGCCTGATCGAATGGGCAATGTTCGTGGGTGCAATCGCCTCGTTCGTGCTCGGCTTCGTCCTATTCGCACGATTCTTCCCATTAATTTCCATTTGGGAGATTCGGGAAGGCAGGGAGCATTCTGTTGTTGAGACGGCAAGAAGAGTCAAGGAGTACCTGCCCGACCCCGAACCATCGGTGTCCGGCGCGGCAAAGGTTGAAGGGAGTTGACATGGTCGATCCTAGTGAACCCAAGTGGATCTTTGCTCTCCAGGTGGCCTCCGTAGCTTGGATCTGGATCTTTGTGCTGGGCATCAGCGGCTGGATCATCCATCTGATTCGCCTTTCCTCTCGGCTGCACGATGTGCCGTCGGCCTCGATCGGCATTTCGATCGTTGCGATTCCGGTTTTTCTGACGGGAGCCTCGGTCCTGACCTATGTATTCATAGGGCTGCAGATGGGGCGAAACGACCGGGCCGGCAATTCCGATCACCTGGAGAACCGGGAAGGACGATGATGGATGACAGAGTCGGTTTTTCCGGGGTCTCACCACAACCGAATCCGAGGAAGACAATGATGCGTAAGTCTCTGAGCGGCAAATGGTCGAGATTGGGCCGCTCGCCGATCGCTGCCTGCACCTTGATCGTTGTCGCGGCACTGGCGGTTACTGCAGTCGTGGCGCAGGATCGTGGAAGTCTGGAATTGCCGGGGGATCCCCTCGTGGGACGAGCAACGTTTCAAAGCAAATCATGCGCCCAGTGTCACCATCTGGTCGGGAGCGGCCCGGGAATAGGCCCAAGTCTGGGTGCCAAGACTTTTCGGGGCACATTCCTGGAACTGGGAGCATCGCTCTGGAACCACGCCCCAGTCATGAGCGGGAGCTTCGAAAGAAGCGGCCTCGATTGGCCGAAACTGGACGCTTCAGAGGTCACACAAGTAATTGTTTTCCTTTACTTCATCGACTACCTCGGTCGTCCGGGCAATGCCGCCTTGGGGAAGGCCGTGTTCGATCGGGAGGGGTGTCGCTCTTGCCATACCATTGGAAGCGGGCGCTCTGTGGGTCCGGATCTTGAGGAACTGAGTCAGTTCGGCTCTCCTCTGTTCGTAGCCCAGGAAATATGGAACCACGGCCCTTCCATGTTCGAGAGTATACAGCGTCTGGGCATGTCCCCGCCCGAATTCAACGACGGGGATCTGGCGGACCTCAGTGCCTACATCCGGCAAAGAGCAGAGTCGCTGCCCAGGGAACCCGTACTTTCCAAACCCGGCAATCCTTTGATCGGCCGAACCGTTTTCTCACGAAAAGGTTGTTCCGGCTGCCATGGGACGGATGCTCGCGGAGGTCTCGGCGGACCAGACCTTTCGCAGTACAACCTGCACCAGCCCGCCGAGACCATTGTTGGGGTAATGTGGAATCATGCTTTGGGCATGAGCGAGGCTATGCGGTCTCGAGGGATCGGCTGGCCGCGGTTTCAGGAGGCCGAGCTAGCCGATCTTGTGGCCTTTCTCTATTTTCTGAGCTTCGACGACCCTCCCGGAGATCCCGGCAGGGGTGCGGATGTCTTTATCGGACGGTCCTGTTCCGAATGCCACGCGAGGCCGGGAACCAGTGCCTCACAGATGTCCGGGCCCGACCTATTTACTGCCGAGACAGGGGACCCATCTGCTTCTCTGGTGGCCGCAATGTGGAATCACGTTCCCATGATGAAGAAAGCCATACTGGGTGAGGGAAGACCGTGGCCGGAACTCACCGGGCAGGATCTCAGAGACCTCAGGGCATTCCTTCGCGAGAACAAGCGATCAGATTGACGACCACATTACCGCGGCGGAGAAGTTCCGGTGCAGATCCCAGGCCGGGTCCAGGAACTGTTCTCCTTCTGGCTGCGCGCGGGGACCGCCTCGGAATCGGATCGTCTACGTCTCGGCCGGCTTCCCCTTCTTCGGCTTGGCCTCGAGGCGCCGGACCCAGTCCCCGTGATGGTGTTCCGCCTCGCCGCGGCTCATCTCTCCGGTCAACCAGGTCCAGCTCATCGGATAGACCTGCGGATGGAGGAGCACGAAGAAGAAGTGCCAGACCAGAATGGCCAGCGTGGCCAGCCAGGCCTCGTAATAGTGCAATAACTCGGAGGCCTGGACGATCCAGGTAGGGAAGATCCTGACGGCTTGGGCGGGGAACCAGAGCACGAAGCCGGTGAGCGCCATCACCACGGTGCCCCACACGAGGGCCCAGTACTCCCCTTTCTGCGTGTAATCGTACTGGTCGAATCGGACCCTCTGCCTGCGCAGCCCCAAATGGTAGCTCATGTTGGCCGAGGCATCCGTCACGTCCCGCCACCTGGGCAGCATGGCCTGAAACTCGCGCCGCCCCCTTCGATTCAAGCTCACATAGAGAACGTGCCACACCCCAACCCCCAGCAGAACCACCGCCGCAATGCGATGGATGAGGGAACGCGCGGCCTCGTTCATTCCCAGGTACATGAGAGGCTGGACCCAGAACGCGTCGGGGAACCGCAGGGCGAATCCCGTCACGACGAGGACGATGAACGAACCGGCCAACAGGAGATGCTGGATCACCTGGGACCGATCCAGCCGCGGAATGGTACCCTCCTCCCGTTCGAGCCTCCTCTTCTGGCGCAGATAGAAGGCGAAGATCAAGGCGTTGTGCAGGACCATGGCGCCGACCAGCGTCGGAATGAGGATCAGATAGGCCCACTCGATCCAGCGGGTGACCGGGTTGGCGGAGGGCTGAGCGGTCCTGTGGGTGTAACTGAGGGCGAATCTTCGATCGGCCCCGGGATGGCACTGGCCGCAGGTCTCCGCCACGTTGTCGGGATGAATCGTCGAGGCCTCGTCCCGAGCCGGAAGCACCAGATGGGTCGAATGGCAGGCGACGCAAGTGGCCGCGTCGGGGGAATCCCAACGCCTGGCCCATCCATGATAGCTGTCCAGATAGGTTTCCACCACATAGTCGGTCAGGCCGTACTTGGCGATAAGCCGTTCATCCTCGTGACAGTGTCTGCAGGCCTCGACGGCCAGCCGGGCGCCGAAGGCGGAGACGTCGGGTTCCGTCGCCGTGACGATGTGATGCTCGCCGTGGCAGTCGTTGCAGGTCGGGCTGTCGAAGATTCCCACCTGGAGCGCCCGGCCGTGGATCGACCGATCGTACTCATACTGGGCCTCCCCGTGACACTGGCCGCAGGTGGCGCTGACGTTGAAGGGATGGATCTTCGCCTGCGGATCGAAGCGCCCTCTCAGCAGGTGGACCCCATGACAGTCGGTGCAGACCGCGGCGGTCTCGATGCCGCGCCGGAAAGCCTGGGCGTGAACCGACTGGGCGTAGGCCTGGACCGACCGGGGAAGCCGCACCAACTGGTCCGTCAACAGACCGCCGGTCCCGTGGCAGGAGGCGCACATGTCGGTGACGTTGCGCCGGTGGGAGCGGGACTCCCGGTCGGTCGGAGAGAGAATCTCGTGGTTGCCGTGGCATCCACTGCACTCCGGAGCTCGGAGATTTCCCCGCTGTCGAGCGTAAGCGTGCAGACTCTGCGAGTACTCGTCCTGAACATCCGCGTGACAGACCGAGCAATCCACCCGCTCCAATTCGGGATCGTGGCCCCACGGGTCGGCGTCGGCCAGATCGGCGTGGCAGTCGACGCAGAAAAGAAACCCGTGCACCGAGCCCTCAAAGCCCTCGGCATCAACATGGAGCCGCCGAGTATCCTCGTCCTCGAGCCAGCCCGTGTCACCGTGACACTCGAGGCAGACCTCCGACTCCTGCGCGAAGGCGCCGCAGACAAATGCGCCGAGAACGAGCGAGTGGCCGAGATAGCACCAGACAGACAGCCTCTGCATCATGCGTTAACCTTTCTCGACTTCGCAGGAAAGGGCCACCGTTCCCAGCGACTTTAGCAAATTTCGTACCGAATAATAGGGTCGGCCGACGGCCCAGAGAGCGGACAAATCCATCCCAACCCGTGTCCGTCGCCCCGGATCAGTCGCTGAGAGTGGGTTTTCTGGCCGAAAGGGAGGCCACACGTGGGTGTAGTCCCCCGCATCCATCTCCGGCACCGACCCGGGGAATCCACCGCGTCCGGGGCAGGTGCCGCCGGCACGGAGTTTGCTTTACACGCTCGCAGCAAACTTTGTGAATGCAAACCTCCCAACGTTGAGAGAGGGATGTGAAGAACATCCCTCTCCCCACCTAGATCGAACGGACAGGAGATCCACACGTATGACGGAACATGTAACCGAGCAGCGCGCAGAGATCATATCGACGGAAAACTCGTCACGGGGAGAAAGGGATGAGTTGATGGCCATGGGCATCCTTTCGACCAGGGGACAACTCCTGGCCCCGGAACCGGTTCGCCATCCGGCGGGCTACACGTCGGTGGGACACAGGACCGTGTCCGCCCAATCCGTCCTGAACGAAGCCCATGAGTACGGATCGGCCTTTTCACGCGGTCTTCGGATGGAAATGGGAAGCCACACGCTTCTCCTGATCTCGGGGACCGCAAGCGTGGATGAGGCGGGAGAGACGGTGCACAAGGGGGACTTCCGGGCCCAATGCTGGCGAACCTATCGGAACATCACGACCCTCCTGGAGGGCGAGGGCGCGTCCTGGCGGGATGTGGTCAAATGCACTTGCTATTTGAGAGACATCGAACGGGACTACCACGACTTTAACTCCGTGAGGACGGCTTTCTTTGACTGGCTGGAGCTCGATCCTCTGCCCGCCAGCGTCGGCATCCAGGCTCGACTCTGCCGGGAGGACCTGCTGGTCGAGATCGAGGCTGTCGCCATCCTTCGGAAAGTCGGCCACTCCTCGGCTAGTCCGGACTTCTCACCGCAAAGGGCGTGAAGACCGGGACACCCATCGGGACTGCACGGCGTCGCGAATCGCCGCACAGACCGGACGCGGAACGCGATCCTCGGAACGGTCTGGTTATTGCGTTTCAACTGTGGCGGAATAGAGAGAGGGGGCGCCGATGAAGAGCATCTTCGAGGCCATGGAGCGATACGGCCACGAGCAGCTCATTTTCTGCCAGAACCGCGAAGTGGGCTTGAAGGCCGCCATCGCCATCCACGACACCACTCTGGGGCCAGCGCTGGGCGGGACGCGGATGTGGCCCTACCAGACCGAGGAGGACGCCATCTTGGACGTGCTGCGCCTGTCGCGCGGTATGACCTACAAGGCGGCGGCCGCCGGGCTCAACATGGGGGGAGGCAAGGCGGTCATCATCGCCGACCCCAACAAGGAAAAGTCGGAGGCCCTGTTCCGCGCCTTTGGCCGCTTCGTGGCAAGCCTTCACGGAAGGTTCATTACCGGCGAGGACGTGGGGGTCGACGTGAACGACGTCGAGTACATGTACATGGAGACCCGCTACGTCGTCGGCCTCTCCAGATCCCTGGGCGGAGGTGGGGACCCGGCGCCAATCACCGCCTTCGGTATCCTTCACGGGATCCGGGCCTGTGTGCGGGAGGCTTTGGGACAGACCTCGCTCGAGGGCCTGACGGTGGCTCTGCAAGGTCTGGGGCATGTGGGCTATCACTTGGCTCGGCTCCTCCTCGACCAGGGGATGAAGATCGTCGCGGCCGACGTGGACGAGGAGAAAGCTCGCCGCGCCGCCAATGAGTTGAACCTTGAAATTGTGGAGCCCGAGGCCATCTACGAGGTCGACGCCGATATCTTCGCTCCCTGCGCCCTGGGATCGGTCATCAACGACCGCACGATTCCGAAATTCAAGTGCAGGATTGTTGCCGGCGCGGCCAACAATCAGCTCCAGCAGAAGGTTCACGGCGACGAACTGAGCCGGCGCGGCATTCTCTACGCGCCGGACTTTGTGATCAATGCGGGGGGCATGATCAACGTCTTTGTCGAGGCCGAGGGATACGATCGGGACCGTGCCGTTCGCATGACCCGTGGAATTTACTACAATCTACGGAAAATATTCGAAATCGCCCGCGACTCCGAGATCTCCACCGCCGAAGCCGCCGACCGTCTGGCGGAGGACCGGATTCGGATGGTGCGCCAGTTGAAGGACATGTACACGGGCCAGAGACCCCATCACCCACGATTCGATCGCGAGGGCGGCAATTGACGGGAGTTGGCGGCGGTCCAAGTCGAGCCTCTCAGGAACGACTTCACCGGGAAGGACGCGGACGCGGGCCCTCTTTCGCCCTTTTTCGGTCTTTACGGCGAGTCCAGGGTTGTCCCCGTTTAACCCTGTCTTCAATTCCCCATCGAGTACAGGAATCCGAAAACGGCCAGGTGGGCTCGGTAGCGCTGGGGAAAGAGGTGAATCTTTTCGTTGTAGTCGTAGTGATTCCACTTCCCGTAGGCCGAGACGCGCTCGCTCAGCGGGATCTCCAGCCTGGCGAAGGGCTGATGATGGTTCACCGGAAAATCCCCCCTGTTTCCCCAGACGGAATAGCCAAGGCTGAGGCGGGCATTCCGCACCAGCCGGGCGTCCACATAAAGACTACCGTAGTCGCCCAGTTCGTCGAAGGTGAAGGTGTCCTCAACCAATACCTGGGGAATCAGATAGGAAATACTGGTGTTGAAGTCGCTGCGCTCCCAGTGCCCGGCAAAAGCCACCCGGTTCAGCGGTCGATAGGTGAACTGAAGGCTGTAGATACGGCTCCGGGAAGTGAACTCCACCCGCGATTCCTCATGATCGAAGAGGCTGAGGCTGCCGTTGAGCTCGAGCCTTTCGAAGGGGGAAAACCGGCCCTGAATCCTCAACCGGTCGTAATCCGTGGGCTCCGTCCGCATGATGGGTCTGTCGGTCCGTCCCAGCTCGTACTCCACCGACAATCGGTTGCGCCCCGGCAGACGATAGGTGCCGCCGAGAATCAGAACGTTTCGAGTCCAATCGAAGGCGTTCAGTCCCACCGATGGGGGCTCGAATCCCGGGGAGGTCAGGGCGGCCGCGTCCAGCTCCAGCTTTCGGGTCTCGTACCGATGCCCCACCCGCAGGGTCAGTTCGGGAGTGGCGAGAATCTGGGCCTCGATCTGGTTCCGATCGTGATCCATCCCGACGAAGGCATCCAGCAGGGACTCGGTGTCCAACCGATCCAGCAGCCGGCCGCTCGGACGGAGCTCCAGATCGAACAAAGACGCCCGCAGAAGACGCGAGCCGGAAACATGTCCCCGTCTGATCTGGACGCGCTCCACAAGCCGAAGCCGTCGAAATGGCCGCCACTGCGCGGAGAAGTCGGCGTACAGCTCGGGGCGTTTTACGGTGCTCGAGACATCGGTGGCGCCACTCCTGTAGAAGCCCCTCACGTCCGAGAGCGAGAAGAAGTTCCCCGCCAGACTCTCCTGGTAACTGGTGCGGAAATCGGCCATGGAATAGGAGACCCTTCCCCGCAGGAGCAGCCGGTCCACCGGCCGGAACGAAGCCGTGGCCGACGAGTGGGGTATGGCGCGGGACTTGAAGTTCTGCAATGACTCGTACCGATCCAGAACGATGTCACGCCCCAGGAACGGGCGCGGGGAGTTCCCCTCCTGAAAGCCGGGCGAAAAAAGGGTCGACCGGTCCCGATACCGGCGGGCCCCTTGTTCGATCCTAAGGGAAAAGCGCGACAAAAGCAGAACCACGCCTCCACGCAGATCATCGGAGCTGAAATCCAGGTCCTTGCCGAGCAGGAATTCATCGCCGTCGCCGGACAGCGTGGTCACGACCGGACCGAAGCGCGTCGTCCGCTGGTAGTTAAGGAAGGGCGTCCAGTTTCGGCCCGGCCGGAGCCGAAGCTCCAGACCTGCCGTCCGCAACGAGGTGTCCTCCCGGTGTTGACTCTGAAGACTCCCCGCCTCGAAGAGAGGATTGGCGAAGGAGGGAATCGAGCTGAAATAGGCCGAGTTCTGGTAGACGAAGTCAAGCTCGTAAACCCGATTCTTCGCCATTCGAATCCGAGCCGTGTTGTAGGGCTCCCCCCCCCAGTTGCTCACGTTGATCTGGAGTCGATCCATTAGCGTGTTGGCGCCCTCCGCGGGGGCAAGAAAGAACTCGCCGCTGAAGACCTTGGGACCCTCCCCAAGATCCAGCTGCGTCCGGTAGAGATCCTCGCGAGCCTCGCTGCCTCTCAGGGATCTCCACCGGTGCCCCATGTCGAACCGCATCCGGTACTCGTGCTCCGTGGGCCCGTCCTGCGCCCCAACCGGAACGCAAAGAAACCCCAGCGAGGCAAGAAGAGCCGACAACGAAAGCTTTGGAGAGATCCTCAACATCAGCTTCCTCTACCTCAAGAACGCGGGGTGGACGTTGGAGCCATGTATCTCGCGATGGCAGGTCGTGCAGTTCCGATAGCGGGGACTCCGAATGTCGTGAAAGGACGGCGGCTGGTTGAACGCCAGCCCCGGTGTCGCGCTGTGGCACTCCAGGCACATCTGGTGAACCTGCGACCGGACCAGCAACTTCGAGTTGAAACCGCCGTGCGGATTGTGGCACGTCTGGCAAGGGCTCGTTTCCACCGGCGAGTGTCGAAAGACAAACGGTCCCTTCTTGTCCGCGTGACAGGAGACGCAACCGTATCCCGGAACGACCTCGAGCCGCCTGAGGGAATCCTGGGCGTCAGCGTGAGGGTTATGACAGTCGGTGCACTGCATCCCTCCTTCCAGCACGGGATGGTGGTAGGGCTTTCGAAAGGCCGCCTCCACGGCCTGATGGCAGCTCAGGCAGAGGTCCACAGACCCGGCCTTCAGCAGGGCGAAGCCTCCCCGCTCGGGATGAATGGAGTGGCAGTCTTGACAGTCGACCTGGTTGCGGCCGTGCATCGAGTGGGTGAAGCCGCCCAACCCTCCCTCTCCCAGGGCGTGGCAGGTCTGGCACACATCCATCCAATCGGTCGCCGCCGGCGTCCGGATAAGGTCGGGATCTCCGCCGGCGTCCATGTGGGCTTCCCCCGGGCCGTGGCAGTCTTCGCACTCGTTGCGGCCATGGACGCTCGACAGGAAGGCATTGCCGATCTGGATCTCGTGGCACATCAGGCACATGTCCCGGCCGACCCTTCCCGCCGCATAGTCCCCGTCCTGGGCGCTTGCGGCCAAGACGGGCAAGGAGAGAACGACGACGGCGAACAGAGTGATATGCGCGCGACTCCGGTGAAAAAGCCGAGGACGGGAGATGCGCAACGCACCTCCCGACCGCTCGTCGAAACTCGGACCGCCGGCGCCCACAGACGCCCCCCGCCTACCTGGCATGGACCCGGGCCACCGAGAACTCTCGCGCCGATCCGTGACAGGCGCCACAGGCCTCGCCGAAGAAGGTAATATTCGTGTACGTGTGGGCGGCCGCATCCACCGAGTCGTGACACCCCAGACAGGCGGCGCTGTTGGGAGGGATGGGGCTGAAGAACTCGTGCTCCTCGATGGTCGCCACGACACCCGGAGTCGGGACGTTGTAAGTGTCGGGCAGGTGGCAGGCCTCGCAATCCCTCAAGTCGTTCGGATAACGGAGCTCGTTGAAGTTCGCCACCGCGCCCATGCGGCCGACCAGCGTGTAGTCGCGGGTGAGATCCGCCCCCATGTGAATCCGGTGAATCATGAACTTGAAATCGATGCTGCGCGCCGGAAGCATGTCCTCGGACCGGAAGGGGGAATCATCCGCCAGCGGGTTGTGGCAGACCTGACAATAGTCGGTCGCGTTGTGTCGAATCGCGCCGTGAAAGTTGAGATTCCCGTGGCAGTCCTCGCACTTTTCGTCCGCCACGATCTGCCTGCGCGGGGCGGGCTCGCCATCGGTCACGGCGAAGAAGAACACCGGGTTTTCGGCCGTTTCACGGTGGCTGAACTGCTTCGTCGTCCCCGGGTTCAGCAACACGTTTCGATAGGCCTCGGCCCCGATCGAAAACGTCCCCTCGGCATCCTCCGGAATGGGCGAGTTGAAGGAAAAAGAGTACTCGCCGTCCGGTCCCACCGGAACCGACCGTTCGACCGCCCGCTCGATGAGAAGCTGGGTGTAGTCGGTCGTCGGACCCGCGATGAGTAGGTTGAAGAACGCCAGATCCGCCGGGTTGATAATATCGCCCTCGTCGCTGGTCATGCGGAACAGCACCGACGGCGCCTGACCCGGACCCGCGTTGGACACGTCCAGGATCTCGACGTTGATCCCCTCCAACTGTCTCGACTGGGCCGGTATGGTGTGGGCTCCCCTGACCGAGGCGTCGAACTCCAGCTCTCCCTCCGGGAAGTGGCAGTTGCCGCAGAACCGGTCCGACACCGCGGGCCCTCCGACGTGCCCCTCGCCGGTGGCGAAATTCACCGCGTCGTGACACGAGCCGCAGGCGCGGCGGGTCGGGTTGAGCAGATAGGCGTCGTGCTGCGCCGCCTCCGGGACGTGGCAGGAGTCGCAATTACGAATGTCCTGGGGGAAATGCACGTCCGAGTAATCGTGCACCGACTGGCGGAACCCGATGATCCGATAGGGATTCCCCGCCCTCACGCTGGGGAGGTCGGCACCCCTGTGGATCTTGTGGGTCATGACCGCCATATCCACCGAATTGCCCGTGTCGGGATCGATGACCCCCGGGTAATGGCACATGATGCAGAGCTGGTAGCTCTGCCGGCGACCGTGCACCCTGAGCGCGCCGTGGCAGTCGGAGCAGGCCGCGTCGGCAACCAATTCCCGAATCTGCTCGACCGGAGCTCCGCTGGGAACGAACTGAACCACGCCGTCCGCCATGGGCGCCCCCAGGTCGAACTCGGACAGGTTCCGCTCGGCGTAGAATCCGATGGCGTGCGTGGCGTCCCGGTCGAAGCCTTCCGGCAACCTTTGGCCGAAAACATAGCGGTAAGTGCCGATCTCGATCCGCTCGATCCTTCCCCCCGCGTCAGCCGCCGGTTGTAGCGCCGAGTCGCCCGTGATCGGACTTGTTTGGGTCACCTTGCGGTAGGCCTCGTAGTGTTCCGCGTCCCGGGGGATGCGCGCAATAATGAAGCTGATGACGATCGGTCCCGGCGTGAAGACACCGTCCAGATCCAGCGGCAGTCCCGCCCGGTCGGTCACCGTAAAGATGACCGAGACGGTCCCGTCGACGGCGATCTCGTATTCCGTCAGCTCGATGTTGAGACCCGGCCGAACGAAGGCGATCTGTTCGTCGGTCAGATAGAACTCCCTGTCCAAAGGAGTGTAGATCGAGTCCTTGAAGACCGCTGCGGAAAGGACGAAAGCCACGAACACCAAGAGGGCCAGCAAACCTACGCGAGATAGAAACCTGCTCCGACTCATAGTTAAGTCCCCCTTACTCTTATGTGACGGCAGGGGTGGCGGCACCCAATCCCAGCCACCGCACCCGCGCCCCGTCGCTGGCACTCGCTCTCATCCCCTGCCGGGCCTCCCACCTCTCCCGGCCGACTCGTGACGGCTTGAACGGCGCGCTCCTCCACGATTGCCAGCATAATGGGGGAGTCGCGGAATCGCAAGGGGAATCTTTGAAATTTGTTAAGGTTCGTCGGCTCCCCGAGTGTCGCTTCGATACAATATGGAACGCGTGCAACGACCATTTCGAATTGCCATCGTCGGCGGGGGCCTCACCGGGCTGAGCGCGGCCTTCTACCTCGAACGCCTGGCCGAGGAGAGAGGACTCCGCATCGAGTCGACCCTCATCGAGAAGACCCGGCGGCTCGGGGGTGTCATCCGGACGGAGACGCTCGACGGAATGCTTCTGGAGGCCGGTCCCGAGGGATGGGCCTCGTACAAGCCCGCCGGGAAGAAGCTGGTCGGGGACCTTCGGATGGAGGGGGAACTGATCGGATCCAACGACGTCCGACGGAAAACCCTGATCGTGCGGGACGGGACGCTGACGGCGTTGCCGAACGGCATGATGTTCCTGGCCCCCGTGGAGCCGCTGGCCTTCTGGAGATCCGCCCCCTTGAGCTTGCGGGGCAAACTGCGCGCCTCTCTGGAGCCTCTAATCCGCCGCAGTCGGGGTGATTTGAGCGTGCGGGCCTTCTTCCGTCGCCGCCTCGGACCCGAATTCACCGAAACGCTCGTGGAGCCTCTCATCTCCGCAGTCTACGGAGCCGACTCCGGGCGGTTGAGCGCCGCCAGTTCCCTGCCCGAGCTGTACCGGGCCGAACAGCGCTCGGGGAGTCTCTGGCGAGGTCTGCGCCGCTTTGCCCGAATCAGCCCGACGGTCTCGGTTCTGGTTACCCTGCGCGAGGGGATGGGCCGCCTTGTCGAGAGGCTTGACGAATCCTTGACTCGGACCCGCGTTCTGCTGGGAATCGAGGGGCTGCGACTATCGCTGTCAAACAGACGGCCCCTGCTGCGCGCGGCCGGCGTGCGGGAGGACTTCGACCGGCTGATCCTGTGTACCCCGGCGGATGCGGCCGCCGATCTGACGGCTCCGATTCTGCCCGAAGTCGCCGCAGAGCTGCGCCATATCCCGTACGGGTCGAGTACCCTGGTGTATCTGGCCTATCCTCGATCCCGGTTCGATCATCCTCTGGACGGTTTCGGATTTATCGTGCCGCCCGGAGAGGCCCTGCAAATCGCCGCCTGCACTTGGGTCAACAGCAAATTCGATCACCGTTGTCCACCGGATCGGGTGCTGTTGCGATGTGCCGTCCACCACCCGGAGGGCGTTCCCGATACTTCGGATGACGAGGCGGCCGAAAGCGCGCACCGGGAGGTGCTGAAGGTGATGGGAGTCAATTGCCCGCCCATCCGCCGCCGAGTCTACCGAATCCGGAACGGTTTGCCCCAGCTGCTGGTGGGACACCAGGAGCGCCTGAGGGAAATCCGTCGCGGAATGGCGCGGTGTCCGGAGATCCTGCTGGCGGGGTCCTACATGGGCGGCGTGGGAATTCCCGACTGCATCCTGACGGGACTGGAGGCGGCCCGGCGGACCGTCTCCGAACTGGCGGACTCGGCCGAATCGGGGGATTAAATCAAACGGCCGCCCGCGCCAGATGGGGCTCGTAGGCGCAGAAGGGTTCTTCGGCGAGATAGTCCCCCGTCATGGCGAAGGCGCGGGCGCGCGAACCGCCGCAAATGTCGCGGAAATCGCAGACCCGGCACTTGCCCTTGAGCCGCCCGGGTTCCCGAAGCTCGACGAAGACCGGATGGGTGCGATAGACCTCTCGCAATGAGGTGCCCCTCACGTTGCCGCAGGGGAGGGGCAGGAATCCGCTCGGATAGATGTCGCCGCGGTAGCTGACGAAGAGGTGCCCGTTACCGGCGTTGACCCCCTTGGGCGCCAGGCCGATGCTGCCCCCCGGTCCAAAGTCGCGCCGCATGTGCCGGGGGAGGGTTTGACCCCGCTCCCCGGCGTCGGCGGCCGCCGGTTCCCGGGATTCCCCGCCCCTCCGAACGTGCTCCTGGACCAGAAACCGGCGGTAGTGGGGAGCTTCGGTGATCTTGACGATGAAGTCGACCCGTCGGGAATAGTCCGCCAACAGCCGGAACAGTTCCTCGAACTGCTCCCCGCTCATCTGTCCCAGATCCCGCCCCCGCCCCATGGGAACCAGAAAGAAGACCTCCCAGAACACCGCCTTGAGCCGGCCCACTAACGCCGCCATCTCCTCAAAGCACTGCAGATTGTGGCGGCTGAACGTGGTGTTGATCTGGAGCGGCAGGCCGACCTCGCGGGCGAAGGCGGCGCCCTCCAGGGTCTTTTCATAGGCGCCCGGCACGCCGCGAAACGCGTCATGCGCCTCGGCCTCGGGTCCGTCCAGACTCAGCGCCATCTGGGCCAAACCGGCCTCCTTCAACGAGCGCACCAAGTCGAAGGTGAGCAGCGGAGTGGCCGCCGGGATCGTGGCCATTCTCATCCCCAGACCGCTTCCGTGGGCCACGAGCTCGCACAGGTCGGGACGCTTGGCGGGGTCTCCCCCGGACAGGACGCAGATGGGCGTCCCCACCTCGGCCAGGTCATCGAGAAGGTCGCATCCCTCCGCGGTGGACAACTCCCCCGGCTGCGGTTCGGGGATGGCCTCGGCGCGGCAATGCCGGCAAGCCAGGTCGCAGGCCCGGGTCGTCTCCCAGATCGCCACAAAGGGCGCAAGGTTGAAGTCGACACTGGAAAGCGAGGGCATCGCGGCGTGCCCCATCCTTTACCTCCACGTCTTCGCGCTCTCCCACGGTGAACCCAGCGTCAGACCGCGACCATTCTCCGGTCGCCCCGCCACAAACGGCGCGCGAAGAGGGGGCGACCCAGAGCCGTCAATCATCCATTGTACACGCGGTAGGCATAGAAAGCTGGGTCGCGGCGCGCCAGATAGAGAGTGTCGGTCGGCTGAACGACCAGGCTGACCTCGATGTTCGGTGCGACCCCAATGGGGATTCTCCGCGAGATCAACCTCTCGATCGTGTACTGAAAGACCTCCCGCATCTCCTGGTAGTGGCCATGAGCCGGGCGCACCCGGAGGGACGAAAATCGCGGCGGTTTCGGGTTCCGAGTTCCGAGTTCCGAGTTCCGAGTTTCGAGTTCCGAGTTTCGGGTGACGGTGTACTCCATCGCCCGAAAAAAGGCGTCCTGACCCAGCGTCCGCGCCTTTCCCGGGCAGAAACGGGTGAACGCGAACTCATTCATGAACTCAAAACTTGTTAAAGTGGACGAAGGTGATCCCCGACTCGCGTCGGGCCGCGATAGAGGTCTCCACCACGTCGTCGACGCTCTTTTTCCAGCTCTCGTCCGCGGCCTCGTTGAGGTGCAGAAGGCGCAGGTCTCTTCGCCCTCTTTTCATTCCAGTACCGGCACGCGGGGCCCATGTAGACTCCCAGGTAGGTGCCCTGAAGAACCCCCACGTGGGACATCGGACGCCCGCTCTTGGTCCGCTTCTCATACCAGGACGGTTCCGCCGATACCAAAATCGCGTAACGCAGACCGTTCTCGTGGTGTTCCAGCAGGAAGCCGTCGCCGTCGTGAGGGAGAAGATAGGGAGACTTCGGCGCAAAAGGCTCCGGAACGGGGGCGATCACCCACACCTCCTTGAAGGTCCCCGGGATCAAGGACCGGGAAGGGCGACACCACGACCCCACCCCATCCGCCGAAAAGAATCCGGCAATTAATCCGATTGTAAACAAGCGGCGGATGATTTAAACTTCGTCAAGTCGATAGAAGAAGTGAGGTATGCGCCCATGAGTGTTGGAAAACGAATTCTGCGGTTGCGTCTCGAAGCAAACCGGACCCAGCGGGAGATCTCGGAGGAAACCGGCCTGGCCGTGTCTTACTTGTCGAGACTGGAGAACGGCCGAATCACGCCGACGATTCCGACACTCTCGAAGATCGCCAAGGCCCTAAAGGTCAACGTGACGGCTTTCTTCGGCCAGGAACCCGCCATCGAGCCCGGTGACCGCTGTCCGGTAAGCACCTCGGGACGATGCGTCCTCGACCAGTTGCTGGTTGGACGGGGCCGAAAGCCGGATATGAAGTGGGAGGGCTACACCCCACAACAACTGGAGTTGCTTCGTCTCTGCGACTTCCTGATCCACTCCGGCAACCGGGAGATCCTCAACTCCCTGGGGACCGTGATGGAGGCCCTGCTTACCTTCTCGGGCTCCAAGGACCAGATGCTGCACAAGCGGAGCATCCGTGCGCGGCGTGGCCCGCGTCGCCGGCCCGAGGCCGAAACCGTGTGACATCCTTCCCGACGGGACCCCGCGATCGGGACACAGGCCGCCTTTCCCGGCGGGAGCCGGAACGGTTACACTGTAAGCGATGTCCACTGACGCGTTGATCTACATCCACGTCATCGGCTGCATCGCCCTGTTCGCCTTCGGCTATTACATGGGCTCGAAAAAGCGGCGTTGAACGTCGTCATCCGACTCACCCTTCCCCACAAACTGGGGCAAATCCCCCCATGACTCGACCCCCGGCAACCCGCCTCGAAATCGGGCCGTCGCGCCGCCGAGCCTCGATTTCGGCGGAGGGACGGACCCGCAACGGCGGTATCAAGGGGTCACCGGCCGCGTCCGGGACGAAACAGGCCGAACCGCCCGCGCCCCCTCTTTCCTCGTCCCGGAAAAAGGGAACAGAAGTTGCTTCTTTGGAGGGCAACGGATCTCCCGGTCCGATTTCGAACCAAAAGGATCAGAGCCAATGCTGACAGAGTTCATCACCAAACGTTTCTCCAAACACCACAGTCGTGTGCTGGCGTACATGGACGCGCTCGAGGAAGTGGTCCGCGACATCTCCGACTCCCCCAGTCCTCGAGTGGGATTCACCCAACACCGCCGGTTGTTGAACGAATTCCTCAATTTCATCGAGCAGTGGGAGGTGCCCCACGAGCAGGAGGAGGAGAGGATCCTCCTTCCCATTCTGGAACAGCGGCTGAGGGAATCCGCAGACCCTCACTCCGCGGCGGCCATGCTCCAGGTCTGCCGGGACCACGATCGGGGCGGGCAACTGGCGGACCAGGTTCGCGAGCGATTTCGGGAACTGGATGAGAGACAGCCGGTCGAAGCGTCCGGGTACTACGATCTGACGTCCGTCCTCACCGATCTGATCTGGCACTTCCGTCGTCACATCTGGGAGGAGGATTCCATCATCCTCCCCACCGCCGAGAGGCTGATCCCGCCTTCGGACCGGATCTGGCGGTCGGGAGCGGCTCGCCGGGTGAGGGAGTGATCGCCGGCGAAGCAGACGGCAGTTTCGGGCAACCGCCGGTTGCCCTGCCCACCGCCCGCTTCCTCCCTTAAGGACCTTTAAGGCAGAACGTAGAGGTCGATGACCCGCTCCAAGGCCCGCCGGCATACCGGGCAGAACTCCCTCGGGTTGCGGGAAAACATGATGCAGTCGACCGCCGGACGGTACAGCCCTCCGGCTTGGTACCCCGCGCCCTCGAAGGCCCCCACCCGGCTCCGGTACTCCTCCTCCTCAAGTAGCAACCCCGTGGCCCGGGCCACCTCTTCGAACAACTCCTCCATGGCGGCATCGGGCGCCCCGGAAGCGACGAGTTCGGCCCGCTTCCGGCTGAAGGCGTAAGATGCCTCGTCATAGGCCGCCTGGTTCCAGGGGGTCGGAATCGGCGTCGACTCCTCCACCAGATCCCGCCACTTCAATCGAAGGGGATCGAGCAGGGCGGTGATATTCGGCTCCCAGGGCTCGATCCCGGGCGGAGTGAAGCTCTCGTACGCCACCTGGGACGTGTAGTACTCATCCGCCAGCCCCCCGAACGAGTGTCCGAACTCGTGTACAAAAACGTACGCGGCGGTTCGGGTGTCGGAGGCGCAGGTGGCCCAGAGGTTGAAGATCCCGCCACCCCCGTACTTGCTCGAGTTGAACAGAATCATCAGGGTGTCGTAGGGGGCCAGGGCCGCCACCTCGCGCAACCGGCGATTCCGATAGGTCAGCACGTAGCGGTCGATGTCGAAGGCGTTGAAGCTCAGCCCCAGCGCGGAGCTTCGCCATTCTCCCCGCCGGGGGTCGCTGATCCCCGATTCCGCCGAGTCCACCTCGACCGCCCTAACGTTGAAATCGTGTCGCCGCGACTTGAACGGCTCCGTGTCGAAGAGAGCGCCGGCGAGCCGCTCCACGTCCCGGCGGAACTTCTCCCGCTCCTCCGCCCGGTACCCGTCTCCAAGGATGAGGAGATCCACCTTGCGCTCCGGCGGTCCGTGCTCGAACAGGGTCCAAATCCGACCCGCCGGCGCAAGCG
The DNA here is from genome assembly GCA_964422565.1 of uncultured Acidobacteriota bacterium. Taxonomy (GTDB): domain Bacteria; phylum Acidobacteriota; class UBA6911; order RPQK01; family JAPXNP01; genus CAYRCA01. The sequence goes on from CAYRCA010000008.1 coordinate 19,627, forward strand.
GCGCCCGGTTCACGAATCGGCCGGCCGGATCGACGTCGACCGCGAAGATCCGCTCGAAGGCGCCGTCCCCCATCCGCTTCAAGAGCACCAGGCGGCAGCTCCGCCTCGGCTCGGGAAATCGCTGAGACTCGTGGAAGGTTCGCCAGATTCCGCCCACCGCCTCGCCCGTCGTCTCCCATTCGCCGTATATGCTGGCGAATCCGCGGGAGTAGAGCACAGCCTCGCTCTCGACGTCCAACACCTCGAAACGGTACTTGCCCAGATCCGTGTCGTCCCACAGGCGGGTCCGGCTTCCGGGCCAGGACCCCTCGAGGCGGATCTCATCCAGACTGATGTACTCCCGGCCGGCGGTCCCCGAGTGGTAGTAGTCGAAGCGCAGGGTCTGTCCCGTAAACCACCGTTCGAAGGAGGCTTCCCCGACCAGAGGGGAAGCCGACGCGACTCCCGCAGCCAGGACCAAGACGAACCGCCAGACCCGCAAGAACCGGTCGGCGGCCACGCGCGGCAACTGTTCCCCGCTCATCGGGTTCTCCATAAATAACAGGTTTCCACGGCGACGCCGCGCAGGCAAGTGGTCTGGACGGCGCAGGACTCAAGAATCAAGCTGGTGAGTCCACTTCATCCCGTCAATTCAGTCGGCCCCGCCAATCCCGTCTTGATTTCGGCGCCGCGGCGGCGGGCGGTCGGGACGGGGTGGGGGGCTAACTTCCCACGGTTCACCCGGATGGCGCGATTGGTGTAAGCTGGGGCCTCGGGTCCCGGAGCGCCGATGTCGCCACCCGAATGGGGCGGCTCCGGTCACGGGCCGCCTGACCTGGATGGTTCGCCCAACGGCGGGGAATCCGGGCTCGAGGGTTCACAACACGATCCGGTCGGCGGATCGCTGGGGAATCTCGGTGGGCGAGGTTTCCTTCGACATGGGCAAGATCATCGGACGCAGCCGGGAAGTGGCCGATAGCATCTCCAGAATTAGGGGAAACATGAAAGTCGACGTCGTTATGCCCGAGATGGGCGAGAGCATCTCCGAGGGAACCATCGCGAAGTGGCTCAAGAAGCCGGGGGACCCGGTCGAGCGGGACGAGGCGATCCTGGAAATAACGACCGACAAGATCGACAGCGAGATTCCGGCCCCCGGGGGTGGGGTGCTTGGCGAGATCCTGGTCGAGGAGGGACAGACCGTCGAGGTCGGGACCGTCCTGGCCCGCATCGACACCGAGAGCGACGCGCCGGAACCGCGGAAGACCGAGGCGCCGAAGGAGGCCGAGGAGGCTCGGGAGGAAGGGGAGCCGGAGAAGCCGGAGGTCGAACCGGCCGCGGCGGCCGAGTCGGACGCTCGCGGAGAGGCCGACAGGGCCTTCTCCCCCGTGGCCCGAAACATCGCCCGGAAGGAGGGGCTGACGAAGGCCGACCTGGAAAAGATCGAAGGCTCCGGACGGGGCGGACGGGTGAGAAAAGAGGACGTG
>CAYRCA010000008.1:21099-23280 GCA_964422565.1 uncultured Acidobacteriota bacterium
TCCGCTACATCGAGAGCCGATCCGAAAGAACGGATGGAGCGCCGCCGGAGGAGGCGGTCGCCGAATCGGCCGACAGACACCCGGACGACCGCGTGGAAGTCATCGAAATGACGCCGATGCGCAAAATGATCGCCGAGCACATGGTGCGCAGCAAGCGGACCTCGCCCCACACCTACACGGTGGCCGAGGTGGATATGACCCGCATCGTCCGCTTCCGGGACTCGATCAAGGGTCGGTTCGAGCGGGAAAACGGTTTCAGGCTCACCTACACGCCCTTTGTCCTTCACGCGGCGGTTCTCGCCCTCAAGGCGCATCCGCTGGTTAACAGTTCCGTCGAGGGCGATAAGATCATCCGCAAGGACTTCATCAACCTGGGGGTGGCCGTGGCGCTGGAATCGGGACTGATCGTCCCGGTCATCAAAGGCGCGGATGAGAAGAACCTCCTCGGCCTGGCGCGCAGCGCCCACGATCTGGCCGTCCGGGCTCAGACGAGGAAACTGAGGCCCGAGGAGGTTCAGGGGGGCACTTTCACGGTGACCAACCCGGGGGTCTTCGGCAATGTGTTCGGGCTGGCGATCATCAACCAGCCGCAACTCGCGATTCTCGGGGTGGGCGCCATCAAGAAGCGGCCGGTGGTCGTCGACGACGCCATCGCCATTCGCTCCATCATGTACCTCTCGCTGAGCTACGACCACCGGGCGATCGACGGGGCGCTGGCGGCGCGATTCCTCCAGGAGATTCGCAGTATTCTGGAGAACTACGATACCGAACGGGTTCTGTGACCGGCGCGGGGTCCGGTCATCGCCGTTCGTGTGCGGTCGTGGGTAACCGTAAGGAATGAAACGCTCCAAGATCCTCCTGGTGGACGACGACCGGAATCTCCTCCGGGTGATGACCTATCACATCGCCGAGGCGGGATTCGAGGTCATTCCGGCGGCCTCTCCGGACGAGGCCCTGGCCAGGCTTGACGAGGAATCCCCCGACCTGGTGATCACCGACCTTCGGATGCCGCGGATGGACGGGCTCGAACTGCTCGCGCGAATCCGGACGCGCCACGCCGATCTCCCCGTCATCGTCCTGACCGCCTTCGGCACGATCGACAAGGCGGTGGAGGCCGGCAAGCAGGGCGCCTCCGACTTTCTGGCCAAGCCCGTCGAGAAGGCCCAGATCCAGCACGCCGTCTCCAAGGCCTTGAAAATGGCCGATCTGATGGAGGAGAACCGTCGCCTGGCCCGGGCCGTGAAGGAGAAGTTCGAATTCAAGGGGATCGTGGGATCGGCCAAGAAATTCCGGGAAGTGCTCGGGATGGCCGCCCAGCTGGCCGCGGTCGACACCACCGTCCTCATCCAGGGTGAGAGCGGCACGGGAAAGGAGTTGCTCGCCCGGGCGATCCACTTCAACAGTGCCCGTCACAACCGACCCTTCGTGGTGGTCAACTGCGGGGCGATCCCCCGGGAACTGATGGAGTCGGAGCTCTTCGGCTACCGGAAGGGCGCCTTCACCGGCGCGCTGTCCGACAAGAAGGGCAAGTTCGAGGTCGCCAACACCGGCACCCTCTTCTTCGACGAGATCGGCGAACTGCCAGCCGAAATGCAGGTCAAGCTGCTTCGGGTCCTGCAACAGGGGGAAGTGGACGTCGTCGGCGATCCCCACCCCCGAAGTATGGACGTCCGCATACTCGCAGCCACCAACCGGGACCTGCGGGAGATGATGGGAGAGGGCCGGTTTCGGGAGGATCTCTTTTATCGGCTGTCGGTCGCACCTCTCCACGTGCCGCCGCTCCGGGAGAGGAGGGAGGACATCCCCCTGCTGCTCCATCACACCCTGGAGCGGCTCACGCGCAAGCTGGGCAAGAAGGTCACCCTCGACGAGGAGGCGATCGAAGTCCTCCAAGAGTACTCCTGGCCGGGGAATGTGAGAGAGCTGGAGAACATCGTCGAGCGCCTCGTGGTTTTCAGCCACACCGGACAGATCGGCCCGGCGGATCTGCCTTCCCAGATCCGCCATCCGGCCGCCACGATCGGCGAACGGTTCTGTATCGACCACGGTACGGGCGTGGTCATCGGCGAGACGGCCGAGATTGGCAGCAGAGTCAAGATCTACCAGGGCGTGACGATCGGCGGCCTCAGCGTCCGCAAGGAAGACGCGCACACGAAGCGACACCCTACGATCGAGGACGAC
>CAYRCA010000009.1:0-13207 GCA_964422565.1 uncultured Acidobacteriota bacterium
CCGGCAAGGAAGCCGACCGCGCCTGCTTGAAAGACGGTCATCACCAACGCACACCACGAAGACGGCGCCCACTTCAACGGGTCCGTAGTTGAACTTCGCCTGCGCATAAAGCGCGAACGTCGCCTCAAAGATCGCGAGCCCTGCAACATCCCAGACGGGATCGCCAAAACTGTGATGCTCGCTCATTAGACCGAAGTTCCAGTGAATTAGGGGAGGAAATCGCCGGGTAATCCCTTGTCTCCGTGAGGGTTAAGAGGGTTTTGTGTCCGGAGGAGTCGGTTGCAACAGAACCCGCTCCGACAACCTTTATGGCGGGCCCGCGGCTCCCCGCGGGGGGCTTGGGACCGATCCTCGCCGGAGTCGTCCGGCGGACCGTCTTTGCCCGTTCGCCTCTACGCACGTTATGTTCCATCCCCCGGCCTCCACCTCCTCCCGCAAGTTGGGGAAAGGACAAGCCCCCCGGGGACACGCGAGCGGGTCGAGCAGGGTGTCGTCCCCCCTCTCGGCACCCGTCCGATTGCCTCAAATCAATCAGCGGACTGCTGGATTTCCACCAGTCCGGCGCCCCGCCGGCGCGGGGACTCGGTCGCCGAATTCGGCGGAATGGATCCCGATTCAAGAAACTGAAGGGTTGGGGGCCCTCACGTCCGCGCCGGGACGGTTGATCTTCCCGTCAATTGTCCACCTTTCCCACATGTTTACATGGCGATATGATCCCGTCGTCGGACGTCGGGTTTCCCGCGGCGGCCAACTGGCACGGATCCTGCTATATGGATGGCGGACCGGCTTTTCGGCGCGGAGAAGAGGTCGTCTATCCGAGGCGATACCTGGGGCCGGCGGGATTGCGGGATGTCGCGGCACCCGCTCCGAAACGCCTGCATTCGACGAGGAAAGGGGGTCGCATGACGACACGGGGCCTTGGCATCGCCTGCGCCGTGGTGGGCCTGAGCGGTATGCTCGGGCTTTTCCTCGCGGGCGGGGCGGGACTGGCGCAGGCGGGCGGCGCCCTCACGGTGGATGATGCGGGATCCGAGCTTCGGCGGATGGCGGAGTTGATTCGACAGGGAAGGACCGTCGAGGCTCGAATGGAGATCCGGCGATCTCTGGACCTCGACGCCTCCAACCCGGAGGTCGTTTTCCAGCTCGCCCGCTCCCACATGACGGATGTATGGGAGGCGACCGAGCTTTCGCGGGCCCGAGATTCCGTCGGACTGGCGCTCGAGGCGGTGGATCGGGTGTTGTCTCTCGATCCGGATCACATCGACGCCCTCAGGATGAAGTGGGACATCCACTCTCAAACGAGGCTGTTTCGTTTTGAGCCGCGGCTTTCTCGGGAACTGGCCGAAAGGATAGTGGGTCTGCGACCGTCGGACCACGGCTTTCTGCTGGAGGTCGCCGAGCGACTCGCTTCGCTGTCCTATTCGGAGGAGGCGATCGACCAGACCGCCTCGTTCATGCGGCGGATATTGAACCGGAGTCGGCCGTACTCGTCCGACGAAGAACGGGCGCTGTTCTATATGGCCCTGGCCCTGGCGTACCGGGGCGACTATGAGGGGGCCGTCGACCATTTGCTGGCTCGGCTGCAGCGGTCGGTCCGGCTGGATCAGGTGCATACGACCTTGCGCGAGTTGGGCGCCGTCTACTATCGGTTGGGGCGGTATACGGAGGCCGCGCAGGCGTTTGCGGCGGCTTTTCAGGAAGTCGGCGACCTCGTGGACCTGTGGCTGATGAGGCTGTGCGCCGATGAACTGAAGGTGGACCTGCGGACGCTGCCCGCCGCCGCCGTGTTTCCGCTTCGCGAGGAGAGGGTGGACTCCCGAAACCCGCCTCCGATGTCCTTCAGGGACGCCGCCGGCAGGGTGGGCCTGGATCGGCTGGACGCCGTGGGAACGACCGCCTGGGGGGACTACGACCGGGACGGATCGCTGGATCTGTTCGTGACCGGTGCCGGGACCTCCGTCGCGGTCTACAAGAACGTCGGGGGTCGTTTCCAGGAGGTCACCGCCCGGACCGGACTGGCGGGCGTCAGGTGGGGAAAGAGCCTGAACCTCGTCGACTACGACAACGACGGATACCTGGACCTCTATATCGCCCGGGACGGCTGGGGAGGGGCGCTGCCGAACAGTCTGTATCGGAACCAGGGGGACGGCACCTTCCAGGATGTTTCGACCGAGGCGGGAGTGGCGGATCCGGGTTCCGGGTTCGTGTCCCTCTGGGGCGACCTGGACAACGACGGTTTCCTGGATCTGGTGGTCGCCAACGGTATTCTCAGGGACGGCTCGACGACGCAGATGTACAGGAACAACGGAGACGGTACGTTCAGGAACGTGACCGCCGAGGCGGGACTGATTGAGCCACCGGATTACGGGGCCATCGGCATCGCCCTCGGCGACTACGACCGGGACGGCGATCTTGATCTATTCATCAACGGCTATCGGAGCGCGCCGAACCGCCTGTATCGAAACGACGGGAACTTCACGTTCACCGAAGTGGCGCGCCGGGCGGGGGTGGAACAGCCCGCCCATTCGGGTTACGTGTGCTTTTTCGTCGACTACAATAACGACGGTTACCCCGATCTGTTGACCACGAGTCTGGCTGATTTCGGTCTGGTGTTGGAGGGTCTGACGGACACGTTCTCCGTTCGCGCGCCGGAGGAAATACCGGTGGACGCTCCCCGGCTGTTCAGGAACAACCGAGACGGCACCTTTACCGACGTGACCTTCGAGGCGGGACTAGTCTATCCCATGGGGGTCATGGGCGCCGGGGTGGCCGATCTGGATAACAACGGCTACGTGGATTTCTACTTCGGAACCGGAGACCCCCGCATGTGGCGGCTGGAACCGAACCGGCTTTTCCGGAACAACGGAGACGGAACCTTCTCCGATCTGACGATGTACGCCGAGGTGGGACATCTGGGAAAGGGTCACGGAGTCACCTTCGTGGACCACAACGGGAACGGAGCCCTCGACATCCATGCCCACGTTGGGGGCGCCTACTCCGGCGACGCTTGGCGGAACGCCTTTTACGAGAACAGGCGAGGCAATCGGAACAACTGGCTTCAGGTCGACTTGATCGGCACCCAAAGCAACCGCTACGCCGTCGGGGCCGCGGTGATTCTCAAGGTCGGAGGGATGATCCTCCACCGCGAGGTCAAAGGGAGCGAGGGTTTTGGGTCCACCAACCCCTACCGCCAGCACTTCGGCTTGGGAACCCCCTCTCGAATCGACTTGCTGGAGGTGTTCTGGCCGAGCGGCCGGAGGCACACCTTCAGCGACTTCGACGCCAATCAGGTCATCGAGATCGTTGAGTCGGGCGACAGCTGGAAAAGGCTGAGATAGGCGCCGATGTTGACCGCGTGGGGTCCCGCGGCGGTGGTCCTTGGGGTGGTCGCCGTGCCCGCCGCCTTCCACCAGGATCCGGCCTCCGACTCCATCGCCGAACGTTGGCGGCTCTGCGAGACCCCGCCTCTGTATGCGCGCGGTTCGCTGCGCGTGCTGGCCGGCTCGGAGCTCTCCCCCTTCATCGGTCGACCTCTTGACAACCTCCTGGGCTCCTTTTTCGCGGACGCCGGATTTCCGAGGCTTCTGATCGTCGTCGACGGCGCCCGCCGGCTGGATCTCCGGCTGGGGGACCCCCGGATCGAACAGCCCAACCTCGGCGAAGAGGCGCTTCGCGTCGAGATACTGACCGCTCCGTGTTACTCCCTCTCGGGGGAAAGGTTTGAGGGGGCCGTCCATATCACGCGCGGCCGAGGGATGGACGAGGAAGAGGGAAAGGAGTCCAAGTCTTCGAGCGAAGGAGAACTGGGGCGTGTCCTGGAGGGTGTCCGCGCTCGGCTTCGACTGCCTTCCGAACGGGAACCCGCCGCCGACCTTGGCATTGGGGCGCCCGCCGCCGGCGCTCGCTCCCCACCTCCACCCATTCGGTTGACGTTCGGCCAGCCGAGCGCCCATCTTTACGAACCGATCAACTTCCGAGGTGCCGCAGCCGTCCACTCCCTCGTCCTCAAGCTGGGTGCGCAGTACCTCAGACTGGAGGACGATGAAGGGCTTTTCCTGACGCCCTTGGCCACGCTTGAAGTGCCGTTACCACGTCGGTGGCAAGCGATGGCCTCCCTTCCTCTGGTCGTGACCCGGACACCCGGCGCCGGTACAAAGCCGAAGGTGGGAAGCCTCGAAGCGGGCCTCGGTTACTTCTTGTCGCCGCACACCGCGGCGCCCGGGACATGGGCCGCAAGTGCCATGTTCCACGTGCCGGTCGGCGCCTCGAACGGCGGGTCCGATTACGGCCATTCCGGACTCACCTCCGGAATCACGGCAACGCGGGATGTCCGGCGGACGACGTTCTTCGGTCATTTCGACTATCGGCTCGACTGGTCCTCTCCGGGTGGAGAGGCCTCTCGGAGCGCCTTTCTCTACGGCTTGGCGGCGGTTTTTCGGCGCGGGGGGCGAATCCACCCGGTGGTGGGAGTCTATGGGGAGGCCGCGCTCCGGCCGGCCTCGGTTCATGAGAGCGTCGCGCCCGCGGACACTCACTCGGTCTCCGGAGGGCTGTTCGTGGTGCCGGAGGTCGTTTTCACGGCAACTTCGGGGACGGTCTTCAAATGGGCGCTCCCGCTCGGCGCTCCCGACTCCCAACTGCGATGGGGACTCCAGTTTGAAGCCGTCTTCCTCATCGGCCACGAGCGGACATCTCCCCTCCACCGTCCGAACCGAAGGCCGCCCTGGCTCGATGAGGACGGCCATTGACGCGGCCGTTCCGACCGACCACGCTCAGGCCGACCGTTCCCTCCGGGCCTTGGGCCTCAACGGAGAGCACGTAGGCATCCCGCCCCCTATGGCGGCCTCGCAACCACTCGAACGCGCGAGCCACCTGCCGCCTGAGTCGGCGGCCACCGCATCATCCGGGTTGCGCCGGCCCGTACCGCAGCAGCAAGAAGGGGCGCGATCCATTCGGGATCCAGGGCCACCCACGTGCCGGCGCGACGTACCCCCAGCGTCTCCGGATAGAAGATCTGGTCGGGAACGGGGAACCGACAGGCGGTGCGGACGCCGAATGGAGCCGGGAACCGGAACCGCCGCTTCTCCCGCATGCTCACTTGCCGCACCTCGCCGTTCTCGTTGACCGGGAACGACAGGCCAATGGCCGTTAGTTATAGCGCCTCAACGGCGAGACACGGCTCAGACGGGAGTCGAGCGCACCGCGCCGCATTTCGCATTTAATGTTGGTGGGGGTGACCTTCCGCTCCCGCAGCCTCCGGCGGGGCCGCGTGCGCGCCCATCATCGGGCAGTGGCTCATATCCGACTCCCCGCCGGGGTCGTTTGTCGCCATGCGCTCCATCATCAGGGCCATCCTCTCGTGCATGGCCGACCTTTCCTCCACCAGTTTCGCCAGCAGGTTCTCCATAATCCGGATCTTCCGGTCCGGATCGGCGGTGTCTTTTATCTCCCGGGCGAGATTCAGTAGCTCCGAGTCCGCCGCCCGCATCCTCGACGCCGTCTCGTGCGGGTGGGACTCTTCGGCCCGGCGCCGTTCCGTGGGGTCTCGATCCTCCCGTACAGCTTCCCGATGTTGATGCTCCCCGCCGCTTCGATGGCGGCAGCCCGGGGCGGCTTCGGGCGTCGCCGAGGTCCCGCCTAGAATCAGCGTGGCCAAAGCGGCCGGAACGAGGATCAGGGTTGCCTTCTTCATGAGTGGACTCCTTTCGAGTGAGTTCATTGACATCTGAGCGTCCCTGAGCGGGGCGCACCCGCAGGGATGAAACGGGTTTCGGGTTCTGGGTTCTCGTTTGGGGGTTGGAGGATTGTGCTTGGGGTAACCCAGAACCCATAACCCAGGACCCAGAACCATTTACGTGGCAGGGGGTGAGCAGCACGATTCATTCCAGTCCGGGTTCGACGGGGAAATCCGAACTTCGTCGCCGCGTTGGCCGGCGGGGTGCGACGGATCCTCGGGCCCGCGGAGTTCAACCGACGCCTCCCCGGGCGATCCGCATCCTGGCGCGGGAGCGGCGGACTGTCTCAAATCAACCAGCGGATTGCGGGATTTGCATCGGTAATCTCGCGTCGGGGTCGGTCTTTCCCCCCAAAATATCCGACGAATCCCTCGATCCGGTGGTGACGTTGCCCGGAACCGCTTGGCCCAAAGGCGGTGCTACGCCCAGCCATTCCCCTCCCGGGTGGAGTAGGGTCGCGGCGGAGGTGGAGATACGATGCCGGAGGCCGCCGTCTCGATGATGGCGGCCTCAACCCGTGTGACCGTCCGACCGGCGGCGTGTTTCGTTCTCCCCGCGGCGAACGGGCTCCTTTGGGTAGAACCCGGCGCACAGCGCGGGAACCACGACCATATTCAGAAACGTTGAGGAAAGCAGTCCCCCCACCACCACGATCGCCAGGGGAGACTGAATCTCGTTGCCGGGACGATGTCCGGTCAGGGCCAGGGGAATCAACGCGAGACCGGCCGTGAGGGCCGTCATCAGGATAGGGCTCAGCCGATCCATCGATCCCTCGAAGACGGCCTCGCGCAGGGGGCGGTCCTCCCTTCTCAAGTCCTCGTACCGGGACACCAGCAGAATGCCGTTGCGCGTGGCGATCCCCAGCAGGGTGATGAAGCCGACCATCGAGGCGACGCTCAGCACGCCCCCTCCGATGAAGACGGCGGCGATTCCCCCGATGAGGGCCAAGGGGAGATTGCTCATCATGAGGATGGCTAGCCGAAGACTGGAGAAGGCCATATAGAGGAGGAAGAAGACGGCTGCGACCGCGACCAATGAGAGAAGCCCCACGACGCGGCTCGCCTCCGCCTCGCTCTCGAACTGGCCGCCGTAGACCACGTGGTAGCCTTCGGGAAGATCCACTCGTTCCGTCACGGCCTCGCGGATCGCATTTACGGTGGTTCGCAGATCCCGCCCGGCCACGTTGCATTGGATCACGATGTTTCGCTGGACATCCTCGCGGCTGATTCGATTCGGACCGGAGTCAAGGCGAATATCGGCCAGAGCTCCCAGTGGAATCGAGGCTCCCGAAGGCGACGCCACCCGGATCCGGGCGATGGCCTCCGGATCGTCCCGGAAGTCGTCGGCGAGCCTCACCACCAGATCGAACGCCCGCTCGTCCTCGAAGATCTGTCCCACCACCTCACCGTTCAGTCCGACGTCGATCAACTCGTGCACGGCCGACATCGATAGTCGGTGGCTTTCCACCGCGATTCGGTCGAAACGGATTTGAAGCTGCGGAACGTGAGCCTGCGCCTCGACCTGAAGATCGACCACCCCGGGGATGTCGTTGATGACATTGCGGATTCGTCCAGCCAGCGATCGAAGGGTGAACAGGTCGGGGCCGAAGAGCTTCACGGCGACGGCCGCTCGGGTGCCCGATAGCATGTGATCGATCCGATGACTGATCGGTTGCCCGACGCTGAAGCTCGTGCCCGGCAACAGTGAGAGTCGGCTTCGCAACGCCGCCAGAAGTTCGTCCCGTCCGCGTCGATCCTCCAGGCGATAACGAACGTCGATCTCGGCGCCGTTGACCTCCTGCGCGTGCTCGTCGAGTTCGGCTCTTCCCGTTCGCCGCGCCGTGGAGACCACCTCGGGGAACGACAGCAGCAAATCCTCCGCCGTCCCGCCCAGGCGATCGGATTCCTCCAGCGACGTGCCCGGAAGCGTGACCATCGTAATCGTCAGCGTGCCTTCGTTGAACTCGGGGAGAAAAGTCCGGCCCATGAAGGGCGCGGCGATCAGAGCCGCGGCGAGAAGTATCCCGGCCAGGATCAGAATCGGGGCGGGTCGGTCGACGGCGAATCGAAGGAGAGGGGCGTATCCCGACTTGATTCCGCGAACCAGCCAAGCTTCCCGTTCATGCCGCAATGCCCGCGCCGAGGGCAGGATGTAGGAGCAGAGAGCGGGGGTAACCGTCAGCGCCACCAGCAGCGACGCGAACATCGAGATGATATAGGCGACGCCGAGGGGACGGAGCATTCGCCCCTCCAGGCCGCCGAGGGCGAAGAGCGGGACAAAGACCACCATCACGATCAGCGTCGCAAACATGATCGGGCGGCGGATCTCGCTGGAAGCCTCGAAAACCACCCGGTCGCTGGGCAGTCGGGACTCGCGCCGGCTCAGATTCGAGCGGAGGCGCCGAAAGACGTTTTCGACGTCGATGATGGCGTCGTCCACGAGCGCGCCGATGGCAATCGCCATGCCTCCCAGAGTCATCGTGTTGATCGTGATCCCGAACAGCCAGAACACCCCGATGGTGAAAATTAGAGACAGAGGAATCGCCGTGATGGAAATAAAAGTGGTTCTGAAGTTCAGAAGGAACGCGAACAGGATGAGGACCACGAGGACGGCGCCGTCCCGGAGGGCCCGGAGCACGTTCGCGATCGCCACACGGATGAAGTCGGCTTGCCGAAAGACCAAGCGGTCGATCGCGATACCCACGGGGAGGGTCGGCTCGATGTCGTCGAGTACCCGGTCGATCTCGTGGGTCAGCGCCAGCGTATCCCCGTCGGGTTCCTTGAGAACGGCCAGCACCACGCCCTCGGCCCCATTGATCGAGCCCGCGCCGCGCCGGACCTTGGCGCCCTCCCCGACGTCGGCGACGTCCCCGAGCCGAGCTCCGTACCCTTCCGGGCCGCCGATCGGAGTGCGGCGAAGGTCCTCGACGTTGCGGATTCTCCCCAGGCCCCGGATCAGGTACTCCCTGCCCGAACGGCTGTGGAACCCGCCGGCGGAGTTGACGCTGGCCGATCCGGCCCCCCGGACCACGTCCCCGAGGGAAAGACGGTGGTGGCGAAGCCTCTCGGGATCGACCAACACCTGGTACTGCTTCACCTCGCCCCCCAACGGAATGACCTGGGAGATGCCGGCCAGAGCGAGGATCCGCCTACGAATCGTCCAGTCCGAAATGGTGCGGATCTCCATGAGTTGGTCGGGACGGCCCGTCACCCCGATCAACATGATTTCACCCATGATGGACGAAATTGGAGCCAGGACGGGAGGGGGAACGTCGACCGGAAGCGCCGCCTGGGTGAGCTGCAGCCTCTCGGACACGACCTGTCGCGCTCGGTAAATGTCCACGCCCCAGTCGAACTCCGCCCACACGATCGAAAACCCGATGCCCGTGACCGATCGGACGCGCCGCACTCCGGTCGCACCGTTGAGGGCCGTCTCAATCGGGAAGGTGACGAGGGTCTCCACCTCCTCCGGAGCCATATTGCGCGCTTCGGTCATCACCGTGACCGTGGGAGCCGTCAGATCGGGAAAAACATCGATGGGCAGTTGGAAGGCCAGGTATCCGCCCAGAACCAGGGAGACGACGACCCCCACAACGACCACCAACCGGTTCTGAATTGACCACCCGATCAGGGCATTCAACATGGACGGGCGGCCCCTTAATGCACGTGACCGTGATCCGCGATGTCGACGGAACGCGCCGCGAGCGCCACGTCGTAGGCACCGATGGTTACCACGCGATCCCCTTCCTCGAGCCCGTCCAGGATCTCGACCCAGCGGCGATCCTCCGCTCCCGTGCGCACGATTCTCCTTTCAAACTCTTCGCCGCCCAACTGGACGTAGACGACGTTGCGGTTTTCCTCCAGAAGGACCGCCGACCGCGGCGCCGCCAGGACGTTTCGGCTCTCGCCGATTTCCAGTTCGAGCGTCCCCATGCTGCCCAACCGGATTCGATTCCCTGGGTTCCGCAGTCTAAACACTACCGCGGCGGTCCTCTCGGCGGGATCCAACACGGTTCCGACGGTCACCATCGCCCCGGGAGCCAGTGGAATGCTTTCCAGGCCCGGCAGTACGGCGGTACCGCCCTCGAAGGAGCGAACCGGGTGAAGATCCCGCTCGAAGATCCGGCCCTTCAGCCACACTTCGCCGGAATCCACGATTCTGAAAAGCGTTTGTCGGCCGTCGACGTACCTGCCCTCGACCGCGGCGCTCTCGACGACAACCCCGCCGATGGGGGCGGGCACGGGAATCGGCTCCTCAACGAGACTCCCGACGTCGGCGACCGTGCCGACCCGCTCCAAGGTCTCGCGGTGGGATTCCAGCGTCCGCCCGGCGGCCTGCAATGAGGCCCTGACGATCTCCACCTCCGTTCTCGCCTGTTCCAGCCGCCTCTCCGGCAGGGCCTGAATCTCGACCAGGGACGAAACCCTCTCCGTCTCTCGCTCGGCCAGGGCCAGCCGCGACGTCTCCGACACCACAGCCGCTTCCGCCCGACTGATCTCTTCCCGCAAGCGGATTAGGGCCATCTCCCTGTCGATCCGCGCGCCCACCATGTTGGATCGGTCCAAGGGCAAGAGTTCGATGAAACCGAGGGCCTGGTCCCTGGCGACGAAGTCGCCAAGGATGGGTACGCCGTCGGGCGGCGGGAGGTAACGACCGGCCATGGGGGCCGTCACATGGATCTCGCCCCCCGCCCTGGGGATTACTTCGGCGGCCACGCGAATCGTGGGTTTGACTTCCCGTCGCCGAATCGGTTCGGCGGCAAAGGGCAGGGTCCACTGCTGTTCCTTGAGATAGGAGATGGCCACGGCGGTGTCCGCTTGATCCAAGTCCTCTTCCCCGGCTCCCGCTTCCCGCACCCGAATCGGCCCATGGTCAACGACGGCTTCCAGTTCGTCGGAGAGGATCTCCATCCGGAGAAAATACTCTCCCGCCTGGTCAAACGTGGCGGTCGGCCCGAAGATCCCGGGAACCGTCGGCTCCTCGACCGTGAGCACCTGGGACGGCATCCCCTCGCCGCTGAAGCGAAAGCGCACCGGTCCGCCGGACAGGGGCTGGAAGTCGGAAAGCTTCGTCAGGTGGACGGCGAACTTCGCCGGTTCCCCCACGCGCGGGACGGGGTGCTCCATGAACAATTCGATCTCGTCCGACCAGACGGTCACGGAGACCACCGGCGGATCCTCTTGAGTGTGCGTCTCGACACCGTGGGTGTGGTCCGCGTGTTCCCCGTGGTGGACGTGCCCGCAAGCCGCCGCTCCCAGCAGGAAAGTAAGGACAAGGAGGGTCCGGCGACCTCCCATCACGGCGTCCTCCCGCCGCGGATCGAAGCGCCCACGGCCGCCTCCAGCTCGATCAGCGCAATCTCGAGCTCCGCCCGCAGCCTGCTCTGCTCGATCGTTCCCTCCCGCCGCGTCCTGAGCGCGTCGAGATAATCGAGGACTCCCGCTTCGCCGGCCTGGTAACTGGCGGACGTCACCTCCACAATGGCCCGCAATCGGTCCCGAAAATCCGGACCGAACCGCCGGGAGAGGGGGAGAAGGCGCAGCACGGCTTCGTAGGCCTGCTCGACTTCGCGTCGAATCTGAATCTCCTTCCACGCGGCGAGCATCCTCAGCCGGCGGCTGGAGGCGATGCTCTCTTCGATCGCCCCCAAGCGGTGATCCAACAGGGGCAGCGGAATCTGGACTCCGATGAAGAACGAGTCCTGTCCGAAGTCCCGCTTGTAGCCGCCTCCCAAATTCAGGTCGGGAATTCGGTTCGCTCTCTCGATCTCGATTTCGGCTTCGGCCGTCCGCGCGTCGAGTCGGAGGATCGCCAGGTCGGGGCGCGATTCCAGGGACTCCCGCACCAGCGCGTCAAGGGAAGGCAACGACGGTTCGGTTCGGGTATCGAGTACGATCCGAGGCATCGCGTCGCTGTCCCACACCATGAAGGCGGCCAACTTCTTCCAGGCTTCGATCAACTCCCGATCCGCCTCGGCCAGCCTCGTAGCGTAACCCAGTTCCTCCGCCTCGAACCGCATATGAGCCAGCCCCGACACATCTCCCAGCTCGAATCTCCTGCCATGGGCCTGCCGGAGCGTCGAGTATTCCCGTAAGGCGCTCCCCAGGAAGTCCCTCCGCTCCGAGGCGAAATAGACCCGGACGAACGCCCGGGAAAGTGCGAGTCTTTCCCGACGCAGAAAATCGCGGAATCGGGCATGTTCCCCCTCCACACCCAACACCGCGGCCCGACCCCGCTTGTTCCGCTTGCCGCCCAGTTCGAGTTCCTGAGACGCCCACAACAGGAACTCCTGGTCGTCGAAGCGCGCGTTCCTTCCCAGGGGATAGCCCTCCTGACTGAAGTGCAACACCGGGTTCGCCCAAGCCGTAGACTGTCGGAGCCGTCCTTCGGCCATGGCGAGTCTGGCTCGTTCCGCCTCGACCGCCGGGTTCCGCTCCAGGAACAGTGTGAAGGCCGTCTCCATCGTCAGGCTCTCTCCCGGAACACTCGGGACCCCGAGCGTGAGCGCGAAAAGTACAAGCAGGGGTCTTCCACAAAACGCGTTCAAGAGCCAATCCCCCATCTTGATGCGTCGGAGTGTTTAGGTTTACTAATTCCCGGCCGTTGGTCGAAGGACGACATGCGGTCGGGATGAATCTCCTCGACGGGCACAACCCAGACTCCGCTTCGGGGGAATTCAATCGATCGCCGGCTGCGGGCGGACGGTTCAGCGGACCAGGACACCGACCAAAGTCTCCAGCAGATGATGGGTCTTGGTGAACGTCAGAAGGGGCGTTACCACGAGGGTGAAACCAAGGATCGGGGCAGCGGCTTCGAATCGAGCCGGGTCCCGCGGCGACAACAGTCGCTCGACCCGCTCTCGCAACACCTCGTTCGGGCCGCCGGAATAGGCGAGGGCCGGACCGAGGGCGCCGGTTCCGAACGAGCGGGCGAGCTTGAGGATGGTCAAGGAGACCTCTTCGGCCGATGCGCCGATCCGCAGGCAGGCAAGATCGCACTCGATTTCGGCGGCGGCGGTCCACTCTTGCTCGACCGCGCCGAAGCCGGGGAACAGCAACGCTGCCGTCCGCAGAAAGAGGAGTTTCTGGGGGTCGCGCCTTCGAATGTGCTCCCTTTCGTGGGTCGCGACGATCCTCCTTTCCCGTGGATTCAGCAAGCGCAGGGCGGCCGTGGTCAAATAAGCTTTGGGCCGGATAATCCCGGCCACGAACGCGGCCGGCGTCCGGCTTGGGATGACGACGAAGCCCTGGTCGCCGCTCCGGCCTTCGGTCGTCGACAGACTTCGGGTCAGTCCGCGCGCCTGCCGCGCGACCCGGACTCCGGCGACAAGAACCCCGCCGAAAGCGACGGCCGCCGGAATCCAGAACCAGAAGCCCGACGGCCAGAGGGCCCCTCCATGGGTCAGGCAGAAGTGGGGATGGCCGGGGTGGTGAAGGCAAAAGTTCCTGCCGGAGTCGCTGTCCCGCCGCTCA
>CAYRCA010000009.1:13217-22658 GCA_964422565.1 uncultured Acidobacteriota bacterium
CTTTGAGAGCCGCCGACAGCAGCGTCGCCAGCGCCACTCCGACCGCCACCAGGAAGGGACCGACGCCGATCAGGAACCAGAAGGCGCTCCGGCGATGGCGGGGTCGGGACCGAAGCAGTCGGATGAGCGGCCATTCCATCAGGGAGAGGGTCCACCAGGCGGCAAGGAAAAGGGTCGCCGCGTAGAAGAGCACGCTCAGATGGGGCATGAGATCGACGTTCATTTCCTCCGCTCCCGAATGAGCTCTTCCAGTTCGTCCAGCAGGGTTTCGTCCGCCGCGACCAGATCCACGAAGGTATTGAGCACGGGTCTGGACCCGTCGCGGAGCAACCCCTCCAGGACATCCCGGGTGATCCTGGCTTCGAACTCGACCCGATCGATGGCGGGAGTGTAGGAGAAGCGGCGCCCCTTTCGCTCCCGAGCGACGAGGCCCTTTCCGTGCAGGCGATCCAGGACGGTGAGGATGGTCGTGTAGGCCAGCCGCGGAGGCGCGAGCCGCGCGTGGATCTCACGCGCCGTGGCACCGGGGTCCGTCCACACCAGACGCATGATCCGGCTCTCAAGCTCGCCCAACACCTGGTCCATTCCCTCACCCGAGGGTTGAAACCGGAACCGCATTTTGTCAAACATGAAGGCTGAATTCTACACGCCGTAGAACTTTCCCGCAAGTGTGCGCTCACGGCTGTCACGGCTGCGGCCGAGTTTGGTCTCCACGCCACGCTCCTTCCTCGGCCGGCGCTGAGTCGGGTGCGAGAAGGGATCGACCGTCGTTGATCGGACGTGGTAGAATCAGATTCATGGCCGACGAATCAGAGACAAGGTGCGAGAAGAGAGTTTCCGCCACCGAGGCGAGCCGGTCATTCTCGGAACTGCTCGATCGGGTCGAGAGCGGCGGCCGGTTTCTGATTCACCGCCGCGGACGGGACGTCTGTCTGGTCGCGCCGCCTCCGGTTTCAGGCCGTCGAGCCTCCGAATGCCTGGCGCTGCTGCGCGGACGTTCTCCGGTCCTTCTCGACGACCGGTTTGCCCCTGACCTACAGGAAATTCTGGCCGGTGAACCCTTTGAGGAGCGGCCGCTTTGGGACTCCTGATTGACTCGACGGTATTCGTGTACGCGGAACGTCGCGGCCGAACACCCGAACAGCTCGTAGCCGATCTGGTCGAAAGGTTCGGCGATGTTGAGCTGGCCGTCTCCGTCATGACCGCCGGGGAATTGTTCCACGGTTGCCGACGCGCCGACAGCCCGTCCCGCAGGGCTCGACGGGAGGAATTTGTCGAGGCGATTCTTGCGGCGATACCCAGCGTTCCCATAACACTCCCCATCATGCGAGTCTACGGGGAGATCGACGCTCGGCTGAGTGCCGCGGGGCGGAGAGTTCCTACGTCCGACCTGCTGATCGCATGTTCGGCACTTGCCCGGAGCGACGAGATCGTCACCGGCGATCTCCGGCACTTCAGTCGGATTCCGGACCTCGTCATTCACCGCCTTCCCTAAGGGTCCAAGCGAAGCGACTCGGTGCTTCCCGATTTGCCTGCGCCACCACCCGCCGGCCTGCCCGCCGATCTGGTTGCCCGCCGACCCGACCTGCAAGCCGCCGAACGGCGCCTGGCGTCGGCCCGGTTGGGGGCCGGGCAATCCCAGGCCAATCTTTACCCCCGGCTCAGTCTCACCGGCGGCGGCGGAACTGTCAGCCGGCAGCTCCGGGATCTTCTCTCCGGTGATTTCGGCGTGTGGAACCTGATCGGGAACGTTACCCAGCCTCTGTTTCAGGGTGGCTCCTACATTCAGCCGCTGCTGATCACGTCCGCCATTCCCTTCGGGCTGGTCGGCGTGGTGTGGAATCACTTCATGGGGCTGGAATTGATTTCGCAGGCCCTCGTCCCGGCCGGTTATCTGGTTCTGGAGGACCTGAAGGGAATGGCCTGCCGGCTGCCGGGTCGGGAGGTAGGCCGGGTCGATGCCGTAACTCGACGGACTGGCCGACGCGGCAACGCCTCATCGGCCGAGAGAGCGTGAATGGAGGTCCGGGGTTCGCCTACTTCCGCGCGCGGACGTCGGCGGCCAGAACGCGGGGGTTTTTCGTTCGAGCGTTGCGGGTCACTCGAACGATGGAGGTTTCCCGAAAGCCGACGGTTCCGAACTCCCGAAGGAAGGCGCCGCCTTCCCTGGCGCCCGTGATTCAGGCGAACCAGTCGGCTTCGTTCTCCCGAACGCCCAGCCACTCCCGCAGGAGCTTCCGCAACGGTCGACGGGGCCGGCGCAGGATGAGTTCCGCCGTGTAGGCTTCGCCGCCGGGGCGCACGACTCGTCCCAGTTCGCGGAAGATCGCCCCTCTCGCCGGGTTGAGGTTGAAGATGCCGTTGACGAGCGCGACGTCGACTCCTCCATCTTCCATCGGGAGCCTCTCCGCGTCCCCTCGGCAGAAAACAACATTATCGATCCCCGCCTCCGAGGCCGCGCGCCGCGCGCGATCGAGCGTCGCCGAACTGAAGTCGACGCCGATCACTCGGCCGCAAGGCCCGGCCCGCCGCGCGGCGATCAGACTGTCCAAGCCGGCTCCGCAGCCCAGGTCCAACACGACCGCCCCTCCGGAAACGTCCGCCGACACCGACACGTTCGAGACTCCGGCGAAGGCGTCCACCGCGAGGAGGGGCATCTCGTCGAGAAGCTCTCGCGGATAGCCCAGGCTTTCGGCGAAAGACCGACCCACGGGGAAGGGGTGGTCGTCTCCGGGTTGCCGAGCGGCGGCCGAATAGGCCCGGCGCACCCCGTCGCGCAGTCGAATCGTCGTGTCTTCCATCATCCACCAGTCCGCTTGCGCCGCCTCAGCCGACAACGACAAGATGGGATGACGATATCCCGCGACGGTCGGAACAAGCCGAGGGGCGAGTCGGTCAGGCCCCGGACTCCCTGTCCCGTCCGGGCGCGCGCCCGGGTTTCAATCTGTTGGGCCGCGGCATTGATCCCGTCCCACATCCTCGTCGGCCGGCGGATCTTTCCAGATTACTTCACCTTGCCCCTTTGGGGCTTCTTTGGGGTCTTTCGCGCCGGAAAACCACGCGAAAGAAGGCCGTCCCCCTGACTCAAATCCAGCAGTTCACTGTTGGATTTCAAGGCCTTTCAACCTCGCGGAGTTGCGCGCCTTCGCGGAGAGGTCGGCGGCACGACCGCCTTGTATGTCGCCGGAGAGGACGATCCGAAGCGCCGGCATGCAAATTGCTTCTTCTCGCGGCGGGAACACCGATTCCCTCTCCTCACCTCCCCCGCGCCCCGGGGCCGCCCGGGGCGCGGGGGAAGGCCAAAGCGATGCGGAGGCGCCGGGTCGAGCCCCTCCCCTCCGACGCCTCGGCGGGCGGAAACCGACGGGATATCGGGACGGCCGTGCTGATCGTCGAGTCCCTCACGGAGCCGTCGCCGAAACGGGGAGGGTCCGCGCGGGAGAGGCGGGGCGGGGAACGCCGCCGACGGGAAGCTCAATCCGGAACGTGAGGCCCCGGTCGGGGTTGGGACGGGCCAGGATCCTTCCCCCATGATTCTCCACCAGCTGAAACGAAATCGACAATCCCAGGCCGGTCCCCTGAGGCTTGGTTGTGTAGAAGGGATCGAACACATGGTCCAGCTCTCCCTCCTCCAGTCCCTGTCCGCTGTCGGAAACCTCCACGGCAACGACTCCCTCCCGCCGGTCGAGCTCGGATCGAATCTCCAGCGGCCCCCCCTCCGGCATGGCCTCGATGCCGTTGAGCATCACGTTCAGGAGAACCTGGCGGATCTGGTCGGGGTCGAGATCGACGGGAGGCAGCGATCCGTTCAGCTTCGTCACAATTCGGACGCGGGAACGCTTCGCCTGATTCTTGAGGAGGGCCGTCGTGGAGTCGATGAGTTCGTTGACGAGGGAGGGCTCGACCAGCGGGGCCCGCGGCCGGGCGAACTCGAGGAAACTGCCGACGAGGCCGTTCAAGCGGGCGGTCTCCTCCTTGATGATATCGATCAACTCCCGCCTGACGTCCTCGGCCGGGCCCCGGTCCTCGAGAAGCTCCGCCGCCCCCCTGATCGACCCCAGGGGGTTCCGGATTTCATGAGCGATGCCGGCGCTCAGCTGCCCCAGCGAGGCCAGTCGATCCGCCCTCCTCAAGTGCTCGAAGCTTCTTCGGAGCTCGTCGTGGGCGACGGCCAGCTCCAGCGACGTTCTCTCCAGCGCACGGCGGTGTCCGCGGTCTTTTGAAGCGATCGTGCCGATCACCAGGGCGATAGTCAGGTAGAGAAGGATTTCGGCGTACTGGTTGAAGCTGTACTCGGGGAAGTGGGCCCAGTGGTGGTGGATATGGTACGCGTACATCGAACCGACCACCATGGCCAACAGGATCCCCAAGACAGGCCCATACCAGTAAGCGGCCAGCACAATCGGGATGTAGTACACGCGCTGGTATATCTCGTGAAGATACCGCTGTTCGGTGGCCGTTCCGTAATGAAGGAGCGAGATGATGAGGACGAGAAGCAGAAGGGCGCCGTATCGGGCGAAATCCGGCAGGCGCCTGCTGGTGAGATCAATCGGCACCGACTTCCCCCAAGTCGTACTTGTGCATCCGGTAGATAAGGGTATTGCGGGTGATGCCCAAGTACTGCGCCGCATGCGTCTGGTTCCACTGGTGCCGCTCCAGGGCGGCCAGCAGGATGTCCCGCTCGACCTCCTCCAGGGAGAACCCGTCGTCGGGCAGTTGAAGGATTATCTTGCCGATGGACCGAACGGGATGACGAAAATGGGAGGGGAGATCTTGTCTCGTGATGGTCCCCCTTCGGTCGAAGACCACCTGACGCTCCACGATGTTCTCCAGCTCCCGGACGTTCCCGGGCCACTCATATCTCTGCAGGGATTCGATGGCACTCTCCTCCAGATTCACGTCTTTACCGAACTTCTGATTGAAGGTCTGGAGAAAGTGGTGAGCCAGTACCGGGACATCCTCCGGTCGCTCGCGCAGCGGCGGAAGGTGCAGGGGAGCGACCGAGAGCCGGTAGTAGAGATCGTCTCGAAACTTCCCCTCCTCCATCGATTTCCGAAGGTCGCGGTTCGTCGCGGCCAGAATCCGAACGTCCACCGGCCGAGGATGCGGATCGCCCACGACGTCGATCTGTCGCTCCTGTATTACGCGGAGCAATCCCACCTGCATTCCCGGCGTCAAGTCGCCGATCTCGTCCAGAAATATGGTTCCCGAGTCGGCCGTCTCGAACTTTCCCTTCCTGTCGGTCACGGCGCCGGTGAAGGCGCCCTTACGGTGCCCGAAAAGCTCCGATTCAATAAGATCCTCGGGGATGGCGCCGCAGTTGACCACCACGAACGGCCTGTTCCTCCGTCGACTGTTGAAGTGAATCGCGCGGGCCAGGAGTTCCTTGCCGGTTCCGCTTTCGCCCAGGATCAGAACCGTAGTATCCACCGCCGCCAGCTGCTCGGCCAGGTCCAGGACCTCCCGGAACTTCCTCGAGGAGCCCGGTATGCCTTCGAATTCGAAGCTCTTCCGCACGAAGCGTGAGAGGCGGCGATTCTCCTCCACCAAGTCGGCCATTTTGAGCGCGTTGGAGATGACGTGGCGCATCTCCTCCTTTTCGAAGGGCTTGGTGATGAAGTCGAAGGCTCCCCGCTTGACGGCTTCCACGGCGGTGTCGATCGCCCCGTAGGCGGTCAGAACGATGACGGGCATGTCCGGGTGGCTCTTTCGAGTTCTCGATACCAGCTCCAACCCGTCCATTCCCGGCATTCTCAAGTCGGTGATGACCAGATCGAACTCCTCCTCCTTCAAGTGATCGAGGGCTTGTTTGGCGGAGTGAACCGGGACAGCGCTGAACTCGAAAAGCTGGACGGAATGGGTCAGAACCTTCAGAAAGTTCCTGTCGTCATCGACCAGTAGAATATTCGCCCTTCTCATCCAGCTACCGATATTGCAATTTCCAGGCCAATCCGGTGGGAATACTCCGCGCGCGTGAAGTCCGGCCGATCCGGTCTGGACATCCCTCCGCCTGTGGGCCGACTGCTGCAACGCCATCAGCGACTGTCTCAAATCCAACAGAAAGGAGGTCTCCCTGCCGGGGATCGCCGTTCCCGCAGGCCCGATCGGTTTGGCACCGCGGTTGCTTTCATCGGGAGTCATGGCGCAGTCGAGAGCGGCCCGCAGCGCTCCCTGCCCCTGCGGCAGCGGAACGTTCCAGGATTGCCACGGCCGAGCGAACTGGTTGAACAGGCGCGCCGCGGGGGTTGTGGTCGTGATTCTGCTGGCCGGCGGCCTGATTTTGGGGATTTTGCTCCGGAGCCCCCACCCTCCGCCGGCGGGCGCGCCCCTGCCGAGGGTTTACTCGTCCATCCCCGGCTTGGCGCTCGGCGATCTAGACCCGAGGGATCGCGCCCGCCTCGTGAATCACCTGAATCACACCGGTTGTCCCTGCGACTGCGACTTTACGGTGGCGGAGTGCCGGCATCGACACGCCACCTGCCGGCACAGCCTGCAACTGGCGGACCGGCTTCTTGGGGGCCTGTCGGATTCTTCTCCGCCCGTGCCGGAAAGCTCCACCGAGTGAACGACGGCGCTTGCCGACCGAAGTCGCGGAGAGCGGCCAACTCCCATTCCAGGCCTCAAATATTCGGTCCGCCCCGAATACCACCGAGTCAAGGGTTGAAAGCAGATTTCCTGCGACCAAGGGAGTCCGGAAAGGGCACGCACCCCGGACGTCGGCTTGTGGATGCAGATCGAGGGTTGACATCGCGGCAGACGCGTCGAACGACGCGGCCTTCAACCCTCCGACGTCACTTCACTCGCGGCACTTGCTTTGTTCGCCTAAACCATTAAGGAGTTCCCGGCAGCCGAAGTTTGACATCTGCGGGAATCTGATTGAGAACTCCCCTTCGTGAGCCGCTCAAAGCCGCACGAAAGGGAGTTCAATGACGAACTACAAGAGTCTACAGCACACGAAGTGGGAGTGTAAGTACCATATAGTTTTCATTCCGAAATACCGGAGGAAGGCGATCTACGGGACGCTGCGGCGGGAACTGGGCGGGGTGTTCCGGCAGTTGGCGTTGCAGAAGGAGAGCGAGATCGAGGAGGGGCACCTGCGGATGGACCCCGTACACATGATGATCTCGATCCCGCCGAAGTACTCGGTGGCCCAGGTGGTGGGGTACATGAAGGGGAAGAGCGCGATTTACATTGCGCGGAACTTCGCGGAGAGGCGACGGAATTTTGTGGGCGAGCATTTCTGGGCTCGGGGGTACTTTGTGTCCACGGTGGGTCGAGACGAAGCTGTGATCCGGGAATACATCCGGGAGCAGGAAGCGGAGGACCGACGTCGGGATCAGCAGAATTTGTTTAAGAAGTAGCCACCTTCAGGTGGCGCAAGTTGCCGCGCCAGCGGCCACTCGATACCCTTCCCGAAGCCCCTGTCGCCCTTACACGACCACAACGCGGAATCCCTCCTTCTGCGCGGCGAGCCTCAGATGATCGTCCAAGGTGAGAAACTGCAGAGAACTTGGATTGTGCTCCGAAGCGACGACGCCGGCCGCCAGTTGAAGAGCGTCTGCCGCACGGAGCGGATGGAGTCGCAGAATCCGTATCGCGCAGCTGCGGACGGACCGCGATGGATTGACCTCATTCCAGCAGGCGGACAGGGCGTCAATCCGCTCATGAGATTCCGCGGCTTCATCCGCTCCCAGATCACCGTCTCGTTCTCGCCTCGAGACCGCCGATCCACATTCGACGGGACTTCCCCACCAAACCAGCATGTCCGGGTCGTCCTCCAGGAGGTCGAGCAGCGTCCGGCTGGCGGATTCGGCAAGGATCAAGGGAACGATGGCGGAACTGTCCCAGAAGATCACCGCCCTTCCTCTCTCTCCCAAAGGAGGGCCTCCACCACGCTCTTCCGGGCCTTCGGGGCGTCCTTGCGGAGAAGGTCCAACGGCAGGGGACTCCGGGAACGTCTGATCAAACCGCTCCGCTCCAGCCGGTCCAGCCTGTCGTTTGGCGCGGTCTCGGGGTCGACTCCCTCGAGGCGCGCCACCGCTTGCTGACGATCCAGGATCAAGACGGACTCGCCGGATCGTACCTTTCGGATGTAAGCGCTCAGCCGGTTCTTGACCTCAGAGATCGTGGCTCTTTCCATCTGTCCATGTTAGCTATATTCTGATGACTAATCAAGCACGTATCCTCGCCCCCGAGCCCCGAGGGGCTGACGGCTGTAGGGACATCCATCCCCTCGCGCAAGGCGAACCCACGGCTACTGCAATGGGTCGGGGGCCGCGCCGTCGAGTGTCCCGCCTATTCGGTTTCCGCGGGTCTTCTGATGGGGCTCCACAGTTCCAGGCTCTAGAACCCGCCAATCCCCCTGATCGTCGGAGGAACCTTCCGGAGAGCGATTAAATGAACAGGGTGATCGATGCCTCGGATCGAAGGGACTCCACCTCGGCTCCGACGGCGCGATGGAGGAACTCGCGTTGGAGGTACTCCTGGATCCGATCCTCCGCGTCCTCATAGGGGACCTGGCCGGCGGGAGTTCGCTCGGTCACCTCAATGATGTGGTAGCCGAACGGGGTCTGAACGACTTCGCTGACAGTTCCCGGCTCCAGGCTGAAGGCGGCCTGTTCAAAGGGTTCCACCGTCTGTCCCCGGGCGATGGTTAGTTCACCGCCGTCTTCCCGCGACCCGGTGTCGTCCGAGTGCTGTCGCGCCAAGGCCGCGAAATCGGCTCCCTCTTCAACGACTTCCTTCCTCAGGCGTTCAACCCTTTCGCGGGCGCGGGCCCGATCCTCGGGCGGCGCACCCTCCTCCACTCGAGCCAGAATGTGGCGGAGCCGCAGCTGTTCGGGCTGCTGCATGACCTCTAGATTCTCCTCGTAGAAGCGGCGTTTCTCGCCGTCGGTGATGAACACCTTGGGGAGCAGCTCCCGTTCGACCATCTTCTGGACGCTGAGGTCCTTCCGCAGAATCTCCCGAAGTTGATCCACCGTCATGTTCTCGAAGGCCAACTGGCCCTCGAAGGCCTCAGTGGTGGGAAACTGGGACCGGAGCTCCTGGAGTTCCTTGTCGACTTCCTCGGTGGTTGCCTCCAGGCTGCGGGATTGGCTGGCCTGGTACAGCAATTCGATATCTACCAAATCGCCGAGTACCGTCCGGTAGATCTCCAGGGGCAGATCTCCGGCCGGAAGACCCACGCGCTCCCGCATGGCCTCGACCCGTCTGAGGAGTTCGTTCTTCTGGATGTCGGCGCCATTCACGCGAGCCACTACGTCGGGAAAGCTGTCGGGTTCGGCTGTCCGCATGTTCGCACTGGGAGGGGCAGGCTCCTGATCTACG
Organism: uncultured Acidobacteriota bacterium; assembly: GCA_964422565.1. Taxonomy (GTDB): domain Bacteria; phylum Acidobacteriota; class UBA6911; order RPQK01; family JAPXNP01; genus CAYRCA01. The sequence continues at coordinate 22,548 of CAYRCA010000009.1, forward strand.
AGAAGGTTCGAACATCCGAGAGAGAGGGAGAGGCCGGCGCGGCGCGGACCAAAAGCTGATCCACCCCCGCCAGGAGAAGGACGAACAGCAGGGACCAGAGGAAGAATCGGG
>CAYRCA010000010.1:0-4079 GCA_964422565.1 uncultured Acidobacteriota bacterium
TTGACGGGCTTGGAGAGTTTCTGGATCTCCTCCACGGCGCGAACGACGGCCTTCTCGATACCGCGCTTGAGCGCCATGGGATTGGCCCCGGCGGCGACGTTCTTGATGCCCTCGCGAACGATGGACTGGGCGAGCACGGTCGCCGACGTCGTGCCGTCGCCGGCCACGTCGCTGGTCTTGCTGTCCACCTCCCGCAGCATGGCGGCGCCGACCTTCTCGCGGCCCTCCAGCTCGATCTCCTTGGCCACCGTCACCCCGTCCTTGGTGACCACCGGCGACCCGAACTTCTTCTCCAAGACCACGTTGCGGCCTTTGGGACCCAGCGTGATCTTGACCGCGTTAGCCAGTCTGTCCACGCCTCTGAGAAGCGCTCGACGCGCATCTTCTCCATGAGTGATCTCTTTTGCTGCCATTGCTTTTCACCTTTCTGTACGGATGGTTCTTACTTCTTACGGATAATCCCCAAGATCTCATCCTCGCGCATGATGAGGTACTCTTCGTCATCCAGTTTCACCTCGCTGCCGGAGTACTTGCCGAACAGCACGCGATCGCCCGGTTTGACCGACATGGCCACCTTCTGGCCACTGTCCAGGATCTTTCCGTCGCCGACCGCCACGACCTCGCCTTCCTGAGGCTTCTCTTTCGCCGTGTCCGGAATCACAATACTACCGTGGACCTCTTCCTCGGTCTCGACCCGTTTCACAAGCACTCGATCATGCAAGGGTTTAATCTTCATAACGCGTCTCCTTTCAAAACGTGAGCTCATCTATAAACGGTTGGGGTAAAAAGAATTAAAACCAGACTGTCAGCACTCCACACTGACGAGTGCCAGTCTAGCAACTCCTCCGGAACCCTGTCAACGGGTCTATAAGATGGGCGCCACGGGTTGGCAAGTTGCTTTCCATTCTTTTTTCGATCGGCTACACTGAGGCCTCCTTCCCGGAGACCGAACCGCCGGGGAATCCCACGAGGAGAGAGCCACCATGACGACGGCACGGACACTGAGCAGGGTTGATCTTCCCGGCATCCGCAAGGTGAGCAGCGGCAAGGTTCGTGAGATTTTCGAGTTGGACGGCAGACTGTTGCTGGTGGCCACCGACAGAATCTCGGCCTTCGATGTGATCCTGCCCGATCCGATCCCGTACAAGGGCGTCGTGCTCACTCAGTTGTCCAGGTTCTGGTTCGACAGAATCTCGGCCGAGGGCTTGGTGGATCACCATCTGATCGCGGTCGACGCCGACCGTTTCCCCCGGGAACTGCGGCCGTTCCGGACCCAGCTGGAGGGGCGTTCCACCTTGGCTTACAAGTGTTCGCCTCTCCCCATCGAGTGTGTGGTCCGGGGCTATCTGGCGGGCTCCGGATGGAAGGAGTACCGGGACTCGGGGGCTGTCTGCGGGATCCGTCTCCCCGAGGGTCTTCGGGAGTCCGAAGAGCTTCCCGAGCCGATTTTCACGCCGGCCACCAAAGCGGTCTCGGGGCACGACGAGAACATCACCTTCGAGCGGGCGGAGGAGATCGTGGGGCCCGAACTGGCCGCCAGAGTGCGCAACCACAGCCTGCGGCTTTACGGGGCGGCGCGGGACTTCGCCCGGTCCCAGGGGCTTATCATCTGCGACACGAAGTTCGAATTCGGGCTGCGCGACGGCGCGTTGATGCTCATCGACGAGGTCCTGACCCCGGACTCATCCAGGTTTTGGCCGGCCGACGCCTACGAACCCGGGCGGTCTCAGGAATCCTTCGACAAGCAGTTCATCCGCGATTACCTTGAAACGCTCGACTGGGACAAGACCCCCCCGGGGCCCCCGCTACCGCGGGCGATAGTCGAGGCGACCTCCGGCCGTTACCTGGAGGCCTATCGCAGGCTCACGGGACGGGAACTGGCGTTAGCCTAGCCTCCCGCCGCCTCGCGCGGACCGTTCTTCGAATGAGGGGGAGACTCTTACCGAGTGAACGCGTTGGACATCGTCGCCCTCGTCATCGTGGTTGTTTCCGGGGCCTCGGCGGCGACCCGCGGCTTGGCTCGCGAACTGATCTCCCTGTCCGCCACGGTGGCGGGGATCATTCTGGCGATCCGCAACTACCCTCTGGCGGCCGATTTTCTGGAGCTTTTCGGGGTTTCGAGAATGGCGGCGAATCTGATCGGGATGGTCGCCATTCTGGTGTCGGTCCTTCTGCTGGGCGCTCTGCTGACCCTGCTGGTCCGACGTACGGTTCAAGTTCTCCACCTCAGCGCACTGGACCACCTGGTGGGGGGAGCGTTCGGATTGGTGCGGGGTTATCTGGTTGTGATGATCGTCTTTCTCGCTCTGACCGCTTTTCCGATCCGGGAGGGCTGGCTGAGGGAGTCCCAGACCCGGAGCTTTTTTCTGGCTGGATCGCCGATTGTCCTGTCGCTGGCCGATCCGGCCTTCAGAGAAAGAATCCGCGAGGGCTTTCAGCGTCTATGGATGTCGGACGAACCCGTGCGGGATGCGTTATGAGAGAGACTGCGGCGAGCCGAGGCAATGAGGGATCCACCATCAAGGAGATCCTGGAGGAAGTGATCGATGAGATGCTGGGGGCGGGGCTGCTCTGGCCGGAGGTCAGCTCTCAGTTCGAGAAGTTGTATATCCTCGCCGCTTTGAGGCGAAGTCGGGGCAGCGTTCAGGGTGCCGCCCGGTTGATGGGCGTCCACCGAAACACCCTCTCGAACAAGGTCCGCGAATACGGAATCGACCGGGGGGAACTGAGGCGGAAGGGGTAGCGAAGCCCCGGGCCCGCCGCCGGCCTTGCGGCGCGTCTTGCGCGCCCCTGTTAGAACCGCGCCGAGACGACCTTCGAAACTCCCGGATCCTCCATCGTGATGCCGTACAGCGCGTCGGCGGACTCCATGGTGCGCCTGTTGTGCGTCACGATGATGAACTGGGTTTCGGGACTCATCTCGCGGATCAGTTCTCCGAAACGCTGAGCGTTGGCGTCGTCCAGGGCGGCGTCCACTTCGTCCAACACGCAGAATCGACTCGGCCGGTACATGAAGATGCCGATCAGAAGAGCGAAAACGGTCAGGGCCTTTTCTCCCCCCGAGAGCAGCATGACGTTCTGCAGTTTCTTACCGGGAGGCTGCGCGTAGAGGTCGATACCGCACTCCAGAACATCCTCCTCGTCCAGCAACTCCATGCCGCACTCACCCCCGCCGAAGAGTTTCTGGAAGACCATCCTGAAGTTGCGGTTGACCGCGTCGAAGGTCTCGCTGAACTGCGCCCGGCTGCGCCGGTTGATCTCCTGGATTGCCCGGGCCGTATCGGCGATCGACCGCTCGATATCCTCTCGTTGCCGGGTCAGAAAGGTGTGCCGCTCCTCGTTCTGGTGGTACTCCTTGAGCGCCGTCATGTTGATCGGACCAAAGCTCTCGAGGCGCCGCCTCAACCGCTCGTGGCGCCGATTGACCTCGTCGGGATCCACGTCCTCCAGAACGACTCCCTCCGTGACGTCCTCCAGGGGGGCGCTCAACTGCTCCAGGCATTGCCCCCGAAGGTTCTGAAGCAGCGTCTCCACACGGGCCCGCTCGACTTCGCGCGCCGATCGGTCCTCGGCGAGCCCGCCGGCGCGGCGGCGCGACTCCTGGAGCTCGCCGTCCATCTTCCGGAGGCTCTCCTTACAGTGGGAGAACCGTTTCTGAAGCTCGTTCAGCTGCGCTTCCAGGGACGCCTCCTGGCGACGCCGGTCCTCGGACGATTTGGCCAGCCGGGCTATCTCGGCCTTCAGGTCGTCGCTTCGCCGGCGCCCCTCCTCCTCCCGCGCCGACAACTCCGCCCGCCGCCGTGCGGCGGCGTCACGCTGGCTGCGAACCCGGTCCAGGGTCCTATCCAGCGCGTTGCGCCGCTCCTCGAGCAATCCGCGCCGGGAAGCCGCCGCGTTGGCCTTCTCCTGCATCTCGCCCAGCCTCATTCGCAGCTCGGTGAGGGTCTCGCGGCCGACCGCCAACTGCGCCTCGATCTCCTCCCGCGACTGCTCCTTCGATCCCAACTGCAGCACCAAACCCTCGAGCCGGCTCTGAAGCTCCCCCAGTTCGGCCTCCAGCAGAGCGCTCTCGGCCTCGA
>CAYRCA010000010.1:4089-12209 GCA_964422565.1 uncultured Acidobacteriota bacterium
CGAGCGCCGGTGAGGGGACGGGAGCCGCCGTTGGGGCGATTGCCTCGAGATGCTTGCGGAAGATGAGGAGGTTCGCGTTGGTCTCCTGCGCGAGTCGCTCGTGGCCATGGACCTCCTGCTCCGCCCGCTCGGCTTCGTGAGCCAGACCGATGGCTTCCTTCTCCGTCTGGTGGCGACGCGACCGCAGATCCTCCAGGGCCTGGGAGGCCTCCCGTACGGCGGCTTCCTTGTCTTCCTTCGCGCGCAAAGCCTCGGCGTGGGCCTCGTGACGGAGACGGGCCCGTTTCTCCAGTTCCCGCAGCCGGCGCTTGAGGCCAAGCAGGCCAAGCTTTCCGGGGCTCGGCGCGGTGGCGCAGACCAACCCGCGGGGCGTCAGGGACTCTCCGCTCAGGGTGATGAAGGTGCTCTCCGGATAGGAATGGGCCAGTCCCATGGCCCGTTCGATATCCGACACGACGATGGCGCCGGCGCGCTGGGGGAGAACCCGCAGGAAAGCCCGCTCCACTTCGGGTTTCATTCTCACGATGTCGGCCAGGGTTCCATAGACCCCCTCCGAACGCCCGGGCAGATCGGCCGTCACGGTGCGACGCTGGTCGCCGCCGAAGCCGTTGCTGCTGCGCAGGCTGAGGAAGGTGCACTTGCCCGACTTGAGGGTTCGAACCTCGGACAGTCCCCGCATGGCATCGTCCAGGGAATCCACCAGGATGTACTCGAGCTCCTCGTCGAGGAACTCCTCCACCAGACGCTCGAACTCGGGCGAGGTCTCAAGGGCGTCGGCCAGGGTTCCCGCCCCGTCGGACAGCACACCCTTGTTAAGGTGTCCGAGGACCTTCTTGACGCCCTCGCTGTAGTGCGAACGACTCAGCTCCAGTTCCTGGAGGGACTGGAGACGCTCGTTCAGGGCCACCAGCTGGTTGTGCAGTTCACCTTCCCGCCCGGAAAGCTCCCGCAACTCCGCGGACAATGACTCCAGCTCCCGCTGTCGGGCGAGAACCCGCTCCTCGATCCGAGCCAGGCTTCTCCGGCCGGCCTTCAGCGCGGACCTCTTCTCTTCCGCCAGGCGCCGGCTGTCCCGCAGATTACCCTGGCTGACCCGCCGCTCGTCGAGTAGACGCTCCCGGTCGAGCCGAACGCGCTCACAACGTTGGTTGACCTGTTCCCTCAGGTTGCGCAGGGAGGCCGCTTCGGCCGTCAGGGACACCAGGCGGGACCGCAACTCCTCAAGGCTCCTCTCGGCGGCTTCCAGCTCGCCGGAGCATTCCCGGACCCGCCGCAGGGACTCCTGGGCGGCGACGACGGCCTGTTCCTCCCCCCGAAGGAGGGTCGCCCGCTCCTCGGCGTACCGTTCCAGCTCCAAGTCAAAGCCCGACAGCGCCCCATTGGTGTCGGCCCGATCGGCGGCCAGACTCTCCAGGGACTCCGCGATTCCTCCCAGTTGATCCCGGTTGAAGGCGATCGCGTTGAGGTCTCGATCCAGCTCCAAATGCAGCTCCGATTTGGACTGCTGCAGCTCGTTGAGGCGGATCTCCAGCTGTTCTCTGACGCGGCTCGAGTCCCGGAACCGTTCCTCCCGGGCCTGCAGGTCGGCCGCCAGATCCCGCTCCGCCGAGCGGACCTTCGCCAGTTGCCGATCGAGCTCCTCCAACTCCAGGCTCAGACGGTCGGACTCGATCTTAAAGCGCAGACGCTGGACGCCGCGGAGCTCCTCCCTGACCCTCCGATAGCGTCGGGCCTTCCCCGCCTGCCGCTTGAGCGATCTCAGCTGCCGCTCCACCTCCGCGACGATGTCGCCGACGCGCAGCAGGTTCTGTTGGGCCATCTCGAGCTTGAGCTCCGCGTTCCGCCGCTTGGTCTTGTATCCCGTGATCTGGGCCGCCTCTTCGATCACGGCGCGCCGGTCCAGCGGTCGGGCGGTCAGGAACGCGTCGACCCTGCCCTGAGCGATCAGGGCATAACTGGCGAACCCCAGGCCCGCGTCCTCCAGGAACTTCTGAATGTCCATCAGACGACAACGCCGCTGATTGAGGAGGTAGACACTTTCACCGGAGCGGTACAGCTTCCGGGTGATCTCCAACTCGTCGCCGTCCAAGACGACGCCATCGATCCGTAGCGGTTGAGGCGACCTGCCCTCCAAGGTAAGCGTCACCTCGGCGAATCCCGTGGGCTTGCGGGCCCGGGTCCCGCCGAATATGAAGTCCTCCATCCTCTGTCCGCGAAGGCTGCGGGCCGTCTGCGCGCCCAGCACCCACCCGACGGCGTCGGACAGGTTCGACTTTCCGCACCCGTTCGGTCCGACCAGCGCCGTGATGCCTTCCGGAAAGACGATTCGGGTCTTGTCCGCAAAGGACTTGAAGCCAATCATGTCGAGAGACTTGAGTCGAAACATGCGTCCTAGTGCTCCGGGGAGGGCTCGACCCATCGGCGCGGCGTCATCATGACAGCCTCCACTGACACTGTGAGCACCCTCCCATTCCGCCCAGCCCGTTAGAGTGTAGATGTGCGATATGTCTCACGGGAAGCCCGTTTTCGACTATACTCAAGATGGGAACGGTGTGCTGCGAACCGATCTCAAACCGACTTGCGGGCTCCGGGCAAGGGTGCTCGGCGCCGTTATTGAGGTAATTACATTGATATTTGCCGGACGCTTTTTCGCTCTCCTTGTCGGGGGATTCTGCTCTTTAACCCTGGTTACGGCCCAGCCGCTGGAGTTTTTCCCTCTTTCCTCGGTCAAACCGGGCCTGCGGGGCGTTGGGAAGACCGTCTTCCAGGGGACGACGATTGAAGACTTCGAGGTGGAGATCCTCGGGGTGCTGGAGAAGGTGGGACCCCAACAGAGTATCATTCTGGCCCGCCTGTCCGGGGAGAAGGTCGACGAGTTCGGCGTCTTCGCGGGGATGAGCGGCAGCCCCGTCTACATCGACGGCAGGCTGGTCGGGGCCGTGGCCTACGCCTTCAGCTTCGCCACGGCGCCCATCGCGGGCATCACCCCCATCCAGGAAATGGTCGACGTCTTCAAGGAACATCCGGGCATCCCGCTCCGTCTGGCCGGCCGGGCGGCGGCCCCGGCCTCCCTGTACGACGTCGACATCCCGAGCCACCTACCGGAGGGACGGCGGGCGCTGGATTTCGATCCGGGTGGGGTGTTCCCGTCCACACAGGGATTGGGAAGACTTCAGCCGATTCAGATGCCCCTGAACCTGTCCGGGTTCTCGCGCTCGGCCCTCGGACCCTTCTCCGGCCTCCTCGACACCTTGAATTTCATGCCCGCCTTCGGTGCCGCCGCTCCAACCGGCGACGAATGGAGAAACGCCCCCCTGGAGCCCGGCTCAACGGTTGCCGTACAGTTGGTTCGCGGCGACATGGAAGTGTCGGCCAGCGGGACGGTGACCCACATCAGCGGGAACCGGATCTACGCCTTCGGCCACCCCTTCCTCAGCGTCGGATACACCGATCTGCCCCTGGCGAAGGCGGCGGTTCTGGGAGTCGTCCCCACTCTCATGGTCAGCCAGAAGATCTCGGCGACCATGGAACCGGTGGGCGCCATTCGACAGGACCGCTCCACGGGAATCCTGGGGATGAAAGGGGAGACGCCCCGTCTGATCCCGGTGAACCTCAGACTGGCCACGAGCCGGGGCGAGAGCCGAGACTTCCGCTACGAGGTGGTCACCGACAGCTTCCTGACTCCGTTCCTTCTCGCCTTCACGGTCCAGAACAGCATCGTCTCCTCGGAGCGCTCGATCGGCGGGCAGACGCTTCAGGTGAAATGCCGCATCGCCCTGAAGGGGTACCCCGCGGTCACTTTCCAGAACAGCATCTCGAACATTCTGAGCAGTTCGGCCATCGCCGGGGTCGCCGCCGCCGCTCCGGTGGACTTTCTGCTGACCAGCGGCTTCGACGACATCGTCATGGAGCGGATCGATGTCGAGATCGCGGCCTTCGAAAGCACCCGCGAGGCTGTCCTGGACAAGGTCTGGCAGGACGTCGCCGAGGCGAGGCCGGGCGAGGAGGTCGGCGTCACCGTGTTCCTCCGCAAGCCCAACGGTGAGGTGGTGGCGGAGAAGTATCCGGTCAAGATTCCCGAGGGAGTGACGCCGGGGCCCCTCAAGATCATGGTGGGCGACGGCATTACGATCACCCGGCAGGATGCCCGGACCGAGACCGTCGAGTTCATTCCCCGGGACGTGGGACAGTTGGTGCGGGCCATCAACAATCTGAAGAAGAACGACCGGCTGTACATCCGGCTCTTCCGCGAACAACAGGGCGCCGTCATCGGCGGCCAGGGGCTGCCGGCTCTGCCCCCCTCCCTTCTGGCGCTCTACGACTCGAAAAAGACCAGCGGCGACGTCCAGTCGATTCGGCACGTGGTCTTCGTCGAGCACGAACTCCCCGCGACGGAGTATGTGATCACGGGTCAGAAGGTCATCGAAATCAACATCAAGGGTTAGACAACGCATGACCAGATTCTGGTGTTTCGCATTTCTCGCCGTGTCGGTCACGGCGTCGGGCCTCGTATCGGCCACTCATCCGGCGCATCATGTCACAACCTCGCTGGAGGAGTTCCTTAAGGGAGAGTTCGAGGGGGTTTCCGTCACCAGCGACGGCCGGCTCATTCTGGCGCCCGCCTTCGAGGAGGTGCTGGACACCTCCGAGGCCTATATCCATTCCGCCGCCCTGGGCTCCGGCGGCACCCTTTACGTGGGCACCGGCAGCAACGGCAGGATCTTCCGGTTGCCCGCCGATGGGCGGGGAGGCGAGTGGGCGAAACTGGACGAACCGGCCGTTTTCGCCCTGGCGGTGGACTCACAGAATCGCGTCTACGCCGGCACTTCGCCCGACGGAAAGGTTTACCGGTTGAGTTCCGACGGAACACCGGAGGTCTTTTTCGAACCGGGCGACAAGTTCATCTGGGACATCATCGTCGATGACGCCGACAACGTATATGTCGCCACCGGTCCCCGGGGCGTAATCTACAGGGTTGCCCCGAGTGGGGAGGGAAGGCCTTTCTTCGACAGCGAGGAGACCCATATCGTCAAGCTGGCGTGGGATCTCAACAAGAACCTCCTGGCGGGCAGCGCCCCCGGCGCGTTGCTCTTTCGAATCTCGCCCGCGGGGGACCCCTTTGTCCTGCTGGATTCTTCTCTGGAGGAGATGAAGTGTATCGCCGTGGACCGGTACGGCAACATTTTCGCGGCGGCGCTGTCGGGCGGGGGCACAGCCCAGGCTCAGGGGACCGAGGCCAGGAGACCCGAGGCGGAGGAGGCCACCGTCGAGTCGACGGTTGAGGTGCCGGGAGGAGCGAAGGGCGGGAAACTCGAGGTCTACCGAATCGACCGAGGCAACATGGTGGAGACCCTGTTCAGCTCCGACGACGAGTTGGCCTTCGACCTCGTGGTGCGCGCCGACGGCAGCATCGTTCTGGCCACCGGCAACCGGGGCCGGGTGATCTCGTTGAGTCCCCGGGGCTTCTCGACCCTGCTCGTGGACAGCAGGGAGGAACAGGTGACGCGCCTCGTCGAACGGGGCGGCTCGCTGCTGGCGACGACCAGCAACCTCGGAAAAGTGTACCGGCTGAGTGGGGAAACATCGGCCGCGGGCACCTACGAATCCGATGTCATCGACGCCGGCATGGTGGCTCGATGGGGATCCATCGGCTGGACGACCCGGGACCTCGACTCCCCCGGGGCGATCAGGGTCTATACCCGCTCGGGCAACACCCAGAAGGCGGATCGAACCTGGACGAACTGGAGCGGCCCCTACGACCGGCCCGGGGGCAGCGCGATCCAGAGCGAACCGGCTCGATTCCTGCAATGGAAGGCGGAGTTCGCCCCCGAGGCCCGATCCGGGGCGCTACTGTCTCAGCGGGGGGCCCTGGATCAAGTCCGGGTCTCCTACTTGCAGTACAACATGCCCCCCAAGCTCCAAAGCCTCACGGTCCTGGCTCCCGGGGTCGCCTTTCTGCGGCCGCCGACCAACCCCGCCGGAGGCGTGACGCCGGGCGGTCCCGACGGGGCCCACGCGCGCTCCCTCCCCAAGGCGATCCGGGACCTGGAGCTTCCCCGGGTGACTCCCCCGAGCCGCCGTGTATTTATCCCGGGCGCCCGCAGCTTCGCCTGGAAGGCGAGCGATCCCAACGGCGACAGCCTCGTCTTCTCCCTCTATTACCAGCGGGAGGGCGAAACGGACTGGGTGCTGATCGCGGACGACCTGACCGACGAAGAGTACACGCTCGACGGCATCAGTCTCCCGGACGGGATCTACACCATCAAAGTGGTGGCCTCGGACCATCCGAGCAACCCGCCCGACCAGGCGCTGCGGGACGAACTGGTGAGCAAACCGTTCGTTATCGCCAACTCGGTCCCCTGGGTCGAGTGGCAACCGGTCGAGGTTGCCGGGAACCGGGCTACGCTCCAGTTCGTCGCTCGCAGTCGAGTCAGCCCTCTTTACCAGGTGGAGTACTCCGTTGACGGCGGGAATTGGACGGTGGTTTTCCCGGAGGACGGCATCACCGACAGTACCGAGGAGAACTACCGGGTTGTGATCGAGAACCTGGCCGCGGGTCGGCGAAGCGTCACGGTCCGAGCGGTGGACAACGTCGGGAATCTGGGAACCGCGGTTCAATCGTTCCAGATCCAGTAACAGGCGGGGGACGAGCGACGACAGGCCGGCCTCGGTTGTTTTCAGGCTGGAAGACTGCCTTCCACCCGCGCCTACAGCCCCAGGACGCGGTCGTAGACGTCGATCTTCTGAAAGGAGAAGATCAGGACGGAGTTGCCCATCTCGCCCGCCCGTTCGAACTGACTCCCCCGCAGCGACAGGTGAACCGCGTTGAGAAGATCGCGGCTTTTCGGGTATTCGAGAATGCTGTCGATCTCGGCATGCCCGCCCGGTCTGATCTCGGCCACCAGCGACAGCGAGTCCTCGTAAGGCAACCGCCAGGCCGTGTCCATCAATCCGTTCAGGTCCTGTCTGTTCTGCCGCGCCCGGACGTTGGAGATCAAAGGCATCGAAAGCTCGGCGCCTCGGACGGGGCCGGCCGAGACCACCAGGAAGGCCAGTTTCTCAACCTTCGAGGGAACGAAGTGGATCAGCAGCAACGCAAACAGGCAGAAGGTGAACGGCATGGCCGTCACCCGCGCCCAGATGATACGCCGGTCCAGGTCTCGCCAGTAGGTTCGGACACCGTCCGCCCAGTCACGCAGATCCTGCAGGCTGAAACCTCGCTTTCTCTGAATCCTCCGCAGGATCAACTCCGCCGACGCCTCCGGCATCGCCGTTCGGTCGGAAAGGGTGGATCGAATGAACAGGTACTCGTCGTACAACCGCCGACACGCGGGGCAGGAGTCCATGTGGAAACTCATCTGCGCCATGTCGCGGGGTCCGAGATCGCTATCCAGGAAATCGTGAACTCTTTCGCGAAACGACAGGCATCTCATAGCGTCTCCCCTCCCCGATACTCCTCGAGCAACCCGCGCAGCCTCTCGCGGCCGCGTGCGATCCGGGACTTGACGGTGCCGAGATTCGCGCCGGTGACCGCGGAGATTTCCTCATAGCCCAGTCCCTCCACGTCGCGCAGAATGACGGCGACCTTCTGGTCGAAGGGTAGCCGCTGAAGACCCACGTTCAACGCCCGACGAAGCTCTGCGGAAAAGCACTCCCGAACCGGCGAGGGTTCACCGCCGGGCGGCTCCGGGGGTCGCTCCTCCCCGGTCCGAACCGGCAAATTCAGGGAAACGGTCCTGTCGCGCCACCGCCGATTCCACCACCGGTTGCGGTTGGCGGCCTCGTTGACGGCGACTCGATAAAGCCAGGTCTTGAGGGAGCATTCCCCCCGAAAGGATTCGATCTTCCGGAAGAGCGTCAGAAAGACCTCCTGGGTTACGTCCATCGAATCCGTCTTGTCGGTGAGCAGTTTGAGGGCGAGCGTATAGACCATGTCCTTGTAGAGATGGAACACTTGGTCGAAGGCAGCCTCGTCACCCTCCCTCAACCGGTCGACGACGCAGTCGGCGGATTGAAAGGAATCGTCCGAGATGATGGATCGAGTAAATTCGGCCATGCTCGCTTCCGGCAACCGGAGCCCGCGTCGGCGGACCATATCCCTGGTATTTTAGATTATTTCG
>CAYRCA010000010.1:12309-22326 GCA_964422565.1 uncultured Acidobacteriota bacterium
CCTTATCCTCCTTGATCCTCCCCACCCGCCAACAACGGACCCAGGGCACTCCAGACGTTCTCGGCCACGATCCGATGGCCCGCCGGGGTGGGGTGGATGCCGTCGGGAAGGTTCAGGTCGGGTCGCCCCGCCACGCCTTCCAGTAGGAAGGGAATCAGGACGGCTTCGTTCTCCGACGCCACCTCCTCGAAGATCTCCCGGAAGCGTTGGGTGTAATCGGGCCCCAGGTTGGGAGGCACCAGCATCCCCGCGATCACCAGCCTCACATCGGGATATCGGGCCCGGGCGCGGTCGATGATGGCCTGGAGATTGCGCTTCGTCGAGTCCAGCGGGATGCCGCGCAAACCATCGTTGGCCCCGAGCTCGAGCAACAGGATGTCCACCGGGCGCCGGAGCAGCCAATCGATTCGCCGCAGACCTCCCGCCGTCGTATCGCCGCTGACTCCGCCGTTGACGACCTCGTAGTCCAGCCCGGCCGCGGCGATCTTCTCCTGCAACACGGCCGGAAACGCCAAGCCGGGATCGATACCGTACCCCGCCGTCAGGCTGTCTCCAAACACCAGAATGCGGCGAGGCTCGGCCGACCCGAAAGTCGAAACGTTCAGACCCAGGAGCGTAAACAGCACGAGGCTTGCCCACAATTTCGGAAAGGTCGCCATATAGTACGATATTACACGGGTTCCTCTCCGTTCCCCCGAAATATGAAACACACGGTTCTTCAAGTCGAGCGCCTCGCCAAGACCTACCTCAGCGGCGACCGGAAACTGACGGTGCTGTCCGATGTCAACTTCGAAATCGAAGAGGGCGCCTCCTGCGCCATCGTCGGTCCCTCGGGTAGCGGCAAAACGACTCTGCTGGGGTTGTGCGCCGGGCTCGATCGTCCCACCGAAGGGAGGGTCATCCTCAATACGCAGGATCTCGTGTCGCTTTCCGAGGAAGAGCTGGCCTCGTTCCGAAATCGGCACGTCGGTTTTGTCTTCCAGACGTTTCAGCTCATCCCGACGTTGACCGCCCAGGAAAACGTGATGGTTCCCTGCGAGCTCCGGGGCGAGTCGAACGCCGGGCCTCGGGCGGCTGAATTGCTGGAGCAGGTGGGCCTGGGGGACCGTCTCGGTCACTACCCCGCTCAGCTTTCCGGAGGGGAGCAGCAGCGGGTCGCCCTGGCTCGGGCCTTTGTCAACCGGCCGCGGGTCCTTTTCGCCGACGAGCCGACGGGAAACCTGGACGCGGACACGGCGGAAACCGTCGAGGGACTGCTCTTCGACCTGAACCGTGAGAGCGGCACCACCCTGATTCTGGTCACCCACAACCTTGAGCTGGCCGCCAGGTCCGAGCGGACGATCTCCCTGCGGGGAGGGCGCGTCGTCGCCGACCGCCGCGCGAAGCCCTTGGGAGTCCTGTGAAACCGGTCTGGATCCTCCGGATGGCGTGGAGAGACAGCCGCCACAGCCGGCGGCGTCTCCTGCTCTACATGTCGGCCATCCTCATGGGGGTCGCGGCCCTCGTCTCGGTCCGATCTTTGGGAGACAACCTCCTCGCGACGGTCGAGGAGCAGGCCAAAGTGCTGCTGGGCGCCGATCTGGCGCTGAGGAGCCGGGCGCCCTTCACCGAAGCGGCGGAACACCTGTTCATCGAGATCGGCGGGGAACAGGCCCGCGAGACGAGTTTCTCCTCGATGGCCTACTTTCCCGCCCAAGAGGCGACTCGGCTCGCTCAGATCCGGGCCGTCTCGGGCGGCTTCCCGTTCTACGGCGAGTTGACGACCGCCCCGCCCGAGGCGGCGGAACATCACCGCGACGGGCCTTTCGCCCTCGTCGACGATACGCTCATGCTCCAGTTCGACGTCCGGGTGGGCGATGAGGTTCGCCTGGGTCGGTTCACTTTCGAGATCGTCGGTCGGCTGCTGCAGATTCCCGGGGAGTCGGCCGCCGCCTCGGATTTTGCCCCCCGCATCTACATACCGCGCCGGTACGTCGGCGAGACCGGCCTGATTCAATTGGGAAGCCGGGTCCGCTACACCACCTACTTCAGGCTCCCGCGCGGCGCCGACCCGGCGGCGCTGACCGAGTCCCTGGAAAGCCGGATCCGGGAACTGGAGCTCAGCCTGGACACGGTGGAGGCGAGAAAGGAGGGTTTCCGGCGGGAACTGGGCAATCTGAACCGGTTTCTGGGGCTGGTGGCTTTCATCGCGCTGGTACTCGGCGGGATCGGCGTGGCCAGTTCCGTCCATCTCTACATCCGCCAGAAAATCGGCACGATCGCCATCCTGCGCTGCGTGGGGGCTACGCCGGGACAGAGCTTCGCCATCTACGTGGTTCAGGCCGCCGCCATGGGGGTGATCGGCGCCGCGGCCGGAGTCGCTGTCGGTCTCGGCGCCCAGACCCTGTTGCCGCGAGTCCTCCGGGGACTGCTGCCCTTCGAGCTGGAGCCGACGATCTCGTACGGCGCCGTGGTCGAGGGGATGGCCATCGGGCTGGTGACCGCTTTGCTGTTCGCCCTGATCCCTCTGGCCCCGGTGCGCAGAATCTCTCCACTGCTGACGCTTCGGTCCGATGTGGAGAACGACGTCGGGCTGAGGCGCGATCCTTTGGTCTGGTCGCTGGTTCTGGTCGTGGTGGCCGGACTGCTCGCCTTTTCCCTCTGGTACTCCGCCGACTGGAAGATCGCCCTCGGCTTCTTCGGCGGCCTGCTGGGGGCTTTCGGACTCCTTTTCGGTGTTGCCAAGTCCATCATGCTCCTGACCCGAAGATTCTTCCCCTCCTCGTGGCGATATGAGTGGCGTCAGGGCCTCGCCAACCTCTACCGTCCCCACAACCAGACGGTGGTTCTGATGCTGGCGGTGGGCCTCGGGTCGTTCTTCATCGTGACCCTTTACCAGGTCCAGCACAGCGTCCTGCGGGAGGTTGCCCGGGTGGGCGCCGAGAATCGGCCCAATCTCGTTCTCTTCGACATCCAGACCGACCAGCGGGCTCCGATCGCGGACCTGGTACGCCGGATGGGCCTCGAGGTATTCCAGGAGGTACCCATCGTGACGATGAGGCTTCGGGAGCTCAACGGGGCCTCGGTGGAGGAAATCCGCAACCGGTCGGAGCGCAGGATCTCCGAATGGGCGTTGCTGAGGGAATACCGGAGCACCTACCGGGACCACCTGACCGATTCGGAGCGGTTGGTGGCGGGAAGCATTCAGTCTCGCGCCGGGAACGCGATCGAGGTTTCCATCGAGGAGGGAGTCGCTCGATCGCTGGATGTGAGTCTGGGAGACTCCCTTCTTTTCGACGTTCAGGGAGTGCTCCTGGAAGTCGAGGTCGGCAGCATCCGGGAAGTGGAGTGGCGCAATTTCCAGCCCAATTTCTTCCTGGTGTTTCCCGCCGGCGTGCTGGAGGAGGCGCCCCAGTTCCACGTGATGGTGACGAGGACCGATTCGGCCGCCGAGTCGGCCGCCCTTCAGCGAACCTTGATCTCCCGCTTCCCCAACGTCTCGGCCATCGATTTGGCCCTGGTGGTTCAGACGATCGACTCGATCCTTGAACGCCTCTCGTTCGTGATCCGGTTCATGGCCCTCTTCTCCATCGTGACGGGAGTGTTGGTCATGATGGCGGCCATTGTATCGGGCCGCTATCAGCGCATGAGGGAAAGCACGCTGCTGCGCACTCTGGGGGCCTCGCGACGGCAAATTCACGGTATTTTGCTGATCGAGTACCTCTTCATGGGGTTGTTCTCGGCGTTGACGGGCCTCATTCTTTCACTGCCGGCGGGTTGGGCTCTGACTCGTTTCGTGTTCGAATGCGCTTTTGTCCCCGACTGGTCGGCCGTGGTCGGCGTGTTGCTGGCGGTCGTGGGCCTGACGATCGGTCTGGGTTTGAGCAACAGCCGGGGTATTCTGAGTCAACCTCCCCTGGAGGTTCTCCGCGGCGAGGACTAGCGCCATCGAGCGAGAAACGGCGGTCCTGATCACCCTGGTCGCCTACAAGCTCACCCTGGTGGGTATCGGGCTCATCTGCCGGAAGCGGACCCGGGACGATGTCGACTTCTATCTCGGGGGGCGGCGCCTCGGATCGCTGGTGGCGGCGATCAGCGCCTCGGCCAGCTCGTCCTCCGCCTGGACTCTGCTGGGGGTCAGCGGGGCCGCCTACGCCTGGGGCCTGTCGGCGGTGTGGCTGTTCCCCGCCTGCGTGGGCGGTTTCCTGCTGAACTGGTTTCTGCTGGCGCCCGCTTTGCGGCGACTCAGCCGACGGGAGGACTCGGTGACCGTCACCGAAATCTTGGCCGGGCGGCCCGGCGCCCCGCTTCGTTCGACCATCGCGTCGGTCTGTTCGCTTATCATCCTCGCCTCGCTGGGCACCTATGTGGCGTCCCAGTTTCAGGGGGCGGGCAAGACCTTCAGCGAGACCTTCGACATCTCTCTCACCAGCGCGGTCATGATCGGAAGCGCGATCGTCCTTATCTACACCCTGTTGGGCGGCTTCTGGGCGGTCAGCGTCACCGACACGCTCCAGGGATTGCTCATGGCGGCGGCGTCGCTCCTGTTGCCGCTGGTTGCCCTTTCGGCCGTTGGGGGAGCGGGCGCCCTCGCGACGGCGATGGCGGCCGTGGCCGACGACTCCTTCCTCAGTTTAGGCCGCAATTTTCCCGCAGCGTCCGCCGTCGGCTTTGTTCTGGGGCTGCTGGGAATTGGCCTGGGTTACCCGGGCCAGCCCCACGTCGTCAACCGATTCATGGCGCTCGACGATCGCCCCGGCGTTCTGAGACGCGCCCGGATCATCGCCGTCTCCTGGGCATTGCTGGTCTACGCCGGAATGCTCACCGTGGGCTGGTGCGGCCGTATCCTTCTACCCGGTCTGGCGGATCCGGAGGTCGTCTTGATCGCGCTGACCCACGAACTCTTCCACCCGTTGGTTTCCGGCGTGATACTGGCCGCCCTGTTGTCCGCCATCATGTCCACCGCCGACAGCCAACTGCTCGTAGCCTCGTCGACCGTGACTCGCGATCTGGGCTTCGGGCGATCGAGACTCTCCTCCCTGGCCCGCTCCAGGCTGGTCGTACTGGCTCTCAGCGCCGGCGCGGCCGGGGCCGCCCTGGTGGGGTCGCAGGAGATCTTCTCCCAGGTGCTCTTCGCCTGGGCCGCCATGGGATCGGCTTTCGGGCCGGTACTTTTGGTGGTTTCCCTGAGGGGCGAGGTGCGGCCGCGAGCAACGCTGCTTTCCATCTGCGCGGGCGCCGCACTAAGCGTGGGCGCCTTCTACCTCCTGGCCTCCGCCAATCCGTGGAAGGGAAGTTTCGAGCGCGTGGTGTCCTTCGCCGTGGCCCTGGCCGTCGCGCTCTGGGGACTGCGCCGCGCCGCAGGGCCTCGCCGCGATGGAGGGTAAGGCCGTCCGCGTCAATCCGCGACGAGCCCGTCCCATCGCCTCGGTCCGGTTTCTTTCGCGGAAGCACGAGGCACGCGGACAGGGAGATCCCCGTCGTCCCCGGCCCTTCCGCCAAGGCGGGCGGGACTCGCGGAGAAGGTGCCTCGGATCACTTGCATCCGACCGGGATTCCGAGTATTAAGGGGATTCGTGTTAGGAGGAGAGTGATGCACCGTCTGATTCCCCTGACTCTGCTGATTCTGTTCAGCCTGGCTTTCTTCGTCTCGCCGTCCGAGGAAAGGGCCGGTACGCTTCGCCACGTGGTCGCCTTCAAGTTCAAGGCGGACGCCCCCGCGGCCGAGATTGACCGCGTGACCCGCGAGTTTCGCGCTTTGAAGAACAGGATTGGGGAGATCATCTCCTTCGAGGCGGGAACGAACGTGAGTCCGGAAGGGTTGGACAAGGGGTTCACCCACTGTTTCATCGTCACTTTTCGCAACGAGACCGATCGTGACGCATACTTGGTCCACCCCGACCACGAGGCGTTCGTCCAGATCGTCGGCCCGGTGGTCGAGGATGTTTTCGTGATCGATTTCTGGGCCGAGTGAAGCCGCCTCGGTCTTCCGCCGCCGCGGTCTGGTGAACCCGATTCTCAAGCCACCGATTGCGCCGGATTTCACCGAGTGGGTCTGAGCCGTGCCCGGGGCTCCAAGTCCGTGGTTTGGAAATGCGGTCCCGGACGAGGCCCGGGCCAATTCCCGATTCGTCCTTTTCCGACCAGAATGCATCTCGGTATAGTAAGCTCGGTTTTCGTGTACTTTCCGAAGGACCTGATATGCTCAAAATTCTCGCTGTCTCCTTTGTGACGCTCGTTCTATTTGCAGGCGTCTCGCCCGCCCAGGTGCGATCCCCGGACCCCGACCGCTGGGAGATCTCTTTCTTCTACGGAGTCAGTTCCACCGGTGACAAGGTGTCCGCCACACCGGTGGATGGGCAGGAGCTTCCCCGCCTCGTGGGTTTGGATTTCGCGTCGGGCTACCAGGCTGGCTTCCGCATCACCGAGAACCGGGGTCGATACTTCGGCGCGGAGCTGGAGTACGGTTTCGCCAACCAGCCCATGGCTTTTGTCGACCTTCGTCCCGGCTTGGGCAGGCTGGATTCGGACCATAGGATCCACAGCCTCATGTACAGCGTTCTCTTCTATCCCACGGAGTGGGACAGCCGCCTTCGACCCTACGTGTCGGCCGGCGTCGGCACCGCCTTCTACCAGGTCACTGGCGATTCAAAGGCGGCGGCCTCGGTCGAGGGAATCGGGCTCAGGGATCGGTGGAAGCTGGCGGGGAGTTGGGGTGGAGGCGTCAAGTACCGGATAAACCCGCAATGGGGTGTTCGCGTCGATCTTCGACACCAGATCACCGGAGTCCCCGATTACGGCCTCCCCAGGCGCTCGTCCACCTTCCAGGGCAGCATCACGCCCGCCTTCAATGCGGACGGTGTCTTGAGCAACTGGCAGTTCAGCACCGGGGTTTTCTTCTTTGTTGGAGGCTAGCCCTGCAGACCCGCCTACTCCCACCGTTGCTGGCCCTCGTCGGCGTGCTGCACGTCTCGGCCTCGGCTGGGGAGCTTCGCACCCCCGAGTTTCTCGAGAAGGCAAGACCGGGCTTCGATCTGCTCTTCAACCTGGATTACGGGGAGGGACAGCGTCGGTTGGAAGAGCTGATCGACGAGTTTCCGGGCCATCCGGGTCCTCCGCTCTACCTGGCGAGCGCCTTCTGGCTGGAAGAGCTGTACCACCGCCAGGAGCTGGATCTGGGCAAGTTCGTTTCCCTCGGCTATTTCACCGAGGAAAGCGGACGGGAGATGCCTCCCGAGCGGCGCCGGCTCTTCTTTGACTATCTGGCCAAGTCCCGCGAACTCTGCGAGCTGATCCTGAGCGAGTCGCCCGACAACCTGGAAGCGCGTTACTTCCTGGGGGCCACCTATGGAGTCGAGGCCTCCTTCGCCTTCACCATCGACCGCAGCCGAGGCGACGCCTTCGACCTCGGCAAGAAAGCCTATCGACTTCATTCGGAACTTCTCAAGGAGGCCCCCGATTTCTACGATGCCTACATGACGGTCGGCCTGTACGAGTACATCGTGGGAAACCTTCCCTGGTATATCCGGTGGATCGCCACGATCATCGGGTATCGAGGCAGCGAGGAGCGGGGGTTCCATTATCTTGAGAAGGCGGCGGAACACGCCGACTTCGTCGCCGACGACACACGCGTCCTGTTGATGGTCCTCTTCGTCCGGGAGGAGAGGCACGATGAGGCCCTGCGCAACGCCGAACGGCTGCACGCAAAATATCCCCGGAGCTATATCCTCCACCTGAACCGCGCGCAGATCCTGGAAGAGCGGGGGGAGACGGCGGAGGCGCTCCGAGTCTACCGGGAGGTGGCGCGGCGCGCGGTTGACGGAGTGCGCAATTACCAAAGGCTCCCCCTCGGAACCTTTTCCTACCAGGTGGGCGTCAAACACCGGAAAGCGGGACAGTTGTCCACGGCCCGCGGCTTCCTGGAGCAAGCCCTGGAGGATTCCGGAACTCCTGCGACGGAAAAGACGCGCGTCCACCTCGAGCTGGGCAAGGTCTTGGATCTGCTCGGCGAACGCGAACTTGCCCTGGGCCACTATCGAACGGTTCTGGAACTCCCCGACGTCGAGGGCGCCCAAAGCGAGGCCCGTCGTTTCCTCGAACGACCCTACGAATGATTGGCGCCCGCGGCGGGGCCCGTGACAAACCCCGGCGGCCACCGGGCGCGGAGTCAGTGGGTCATGGAGTAGACCATGTAATTGACGGCCAATTGGAAGGCGAGGTTGACGAACCGCCGAGGATAACCCTCCACCTCCGCCCACTCCCAGGCGTCGCCCAGATCGACATTGTGGTTGATCATCACCATCAACCGTCCGCTGTCGTCCTGGATCCCCATGTATCGCGCCTCGCGACCCCCCTTCTCCCAGGTGCGGCCGGTTCTGAGATACTGAAGACCCGGGACCTGAAAAAGCTCCTCAATCTCGAAGTAGCAGTTAAAGACCGGATGGGAAAGGGGGAGTATCTCCGGCTCGTACTCGGGCAGAACCTTCTTGATCTGGCTGTAGAAGGACTGCCACTCGTACTCGCCGTGAAAGTCGTCGACAACGAGGAAGCCTCCCCGCAGCAGGTACTCCCTCAGCCGCGCCGCCTCGTCGTCGCTGAGCCGCATGTACCCCACCTCCACGGCGTAGATGAAGGGGTACTCGAACAGCTCGTCCGCCATGATGGGTAGAGCCTTATGGTCGGGTTGGACAAAGGAGAAATCGGTCAGCTTCCGGACCGCCCAGAGAAGCTGGATGTCGGCCTTCGGATAGTCGACGGACCAAGTCGACCCCCATCGGCCGCCTCCCGAGTAGATAAGCCGGACGAAGGTGAAGTCGGGTTCCGATGCGGAATCGAACACCGGCGACTCGTCGTCCCGTCCGAGCCCCAGAGCCAACGCCACACTCAGAACCAGCAGCAGTGCGAGGAAGCCGGTAGTCCTCAACGAAGCTTTCCGATCAAGGAATCAAATTCACAGCCGCCCCGCCCATTTCAACGGCGCGGGCGGCCAAACGGTAGAATCGTTGTTTCTGATGATACCGGGAGAACCGCGTCAATGGCAATACAGATCCGCCCCGACCTGCTGAGACTGCTGGATGACCTGCTCGGAAGCGAGAGCGACGAGGTCCTGGCACAGGCGGGAACGCCGCACCCGGTTCGCTTTCGACTCAACGGGTTGAAGCACAGTCGAGCATTCCAGGAGCGCCTGCTGGCTCTGGAGGGGTTTCATTTCCAGTCGGTCCGGGAGTTCCCCGAGGCCCGCGAAGTTGTCTCGGGGGGTTCCTCGCTCGGCAAGAGCCTGACGCACTTCCTGGGCGAGATCTACATTCAGGATCCGGCGTCCATGCTCCCCGCGGTGATCCTGGCTCCGGGGCCCCGCGATCGGGTCCTGGATCTGTGCGCCGCTCCCGGTTCCAAGACGACCCAACTGGCGTCGATCATGGGCAACGGCGGTGCGATCGTCGCCAACGACGCCTCCGGCAGACGCCTCCGTAGCCTCGTTTTCAACCTCCGGCGCATGGGCGTCCTCAACACGGCCGTTGTCCGAGGCCATGGAGAGCAGTACGGCAATCGATACTTCGAGCAGTTCGACGCCGTCCTGCTGGACGCTCCCTGCTCGGCGGTCGGCACCCTTCACAAATCACCCGAGGTTCTCGGCTGGTGGAAGCCCGAGCGCAGTGAACGTCTCGCGGTGCGGCAGAAAGATCTCCTGCACTCCGGCCTGAAAGCCTTGCGCCCGGGCGGGAGGCTCGTGTATTCGACCTGCACGCTCGTTCCCGGCGAAAATGAGGCGGTCGTCGACTTCGCTCTCAAAGGTTTTCCGGTCGAGCTGGAGGAGATTGTCCCGGCGGGGCTGAAAACCCGACCCGGGTTGACCCGGTTTCGGAACCTTCGGTTCGACGGGCGGCTCCGGAACGCGATCCGGGTCTATCCGCACGAGAGCGAGACCGAGGGCTTCTTTATCGCCCTCCTGCGCAAGACCGGTTCCTTTGGAGAGCCCCGGCTCCGACGGCAGCTCGAACACCTTGACACCGTCGCCCGCCTCGTCCGCCACATAGA
>CAYRCA010000011.1:0-14310 GCA_964422565.1 uncultured Acidobacteriota bacterium
CCCCATAATGGGAATCGACGGTGCCCTCCGACCCGTAAACACGGATGCAGAGGTCCTGGTACCCCTTCAGATACTGACCCGAGCTGAAGTCGACCAGTACATTGTTGGGATACCAGAAGGTCACCACGTAATGATCCCAGCAGTCTCCCACGTCGGTTCTCGCCTTCCGGCCTCCGGTGCCCTGAGCCTTGTAGGGGTGGGCCCCGAGATACCAGTTGGCGACGTCGATCACGTGAATATTCTGCTCGACGATGATGTCCCCCGACAGGGCGATGTCGAAGACCCAGTTCCGAAGGCGAGCCATCGGCGTCTGGTCCCACGCCCTAACCGGCAACCGCCCGGCCTGATAGTACACATGTCCCAACACCGGTTCGCCGATGTCCCCGGCCCGCACTCGCCGGGCCGCTTCGCGAAACAGAGGGTGGTTGCGGGTCTGGAAGTCGACCAGAATGCTCCGCTTCCCCTTCGCCTTCCTCGCCGCCTCCTGGATCTGCCTGCATCCGGGAACATCCACGGCGATGGGCTTGGAGAGGAACAGGTGCTTGCCGGCTTCCAGAACGGCCACACTTTGCTCCGGGTGGAACCAGGGCGGGCCCATAACCGCCACAGCGTCCACATCCGCGGTCAGGAGTTCCCTGTAGCCATCGAGGCCCACATGGCGGCGCTCCGGGCCAACGCCGAGCTTTTCGCCCAAGGCGTCCGCCTGGTGGGCGAAATAGTCATGAAGGGCCACCACCTTGCTGTTCGTATGCCTTTCGAATCGCGTACCGACATAGTCGCCCCGATGGCCGCAGCCCGTGACGGCCAGCTGGAGCCTGGAATTGGCCCGCGTGCCGAACGCCGACTCACGTTTTACGATCGTCCATCCAGCGGCGGTTGTCGCGGTCGCCTTAAGAAAGTTCCTTCGGTTGAGTGAATCCATCTTCCGACGCATGCTGTCCCCCTTCCTTACCCTTACTACGATGAAGCCCGGTTTCGGCGTTCAAGTCAAGAGGGCGGAACCGAGCGACCGAGCGCGGAACCGGCGGCCCGTCGGAAGAAGGCGTTCCTTCGTGGCCCATCGGGGATCGCCCTATCAAAGCCCTTTAACGAATTTCGGCGGGCGTGTAAGATTTCTCCATGCAAATCGATCGACGGTTGTTCCTCGGCGGCTCGGTGGGCGTGGCGGCCTCCGCGCTAAGTCCCTGGCCCCATAAGGTGGGCGCCTTCACCGAGGCGGGGGGGAGGCTACGCATCGGCATGTGTGACTGGAACCTGGGTCCTCCATGCGATCCGGAGATGATCCCCAAGGCTCGCGAGTCCCGACTTGAAGGTATCCAGGTAAGTGTGGGCACGGCGCCCGACCGGATTCCGTTGCGCGATCCCGAAGTCCGCCGGCGGTATATCGAACTCGGTCGGGAGCACGCCATTCATTTCCATTCCGTTGCGGCCGGCGGGATCCTGAACCGGATTCCCCTGAAATCGGAACCGCAATCCGCCGTTTACGTGATCGACGCCGTCGAAGCCGCCGCCGCCCTCGGCGCCGGCAACATTCTCATCGCCTTCTTCGGAAATGGGGACCTTCGGCTGCGGGACGCGACGGGGGAGTTCCGCAACCTCGCCGCCGGACGCTTCAGCTCCTACGAGCTGGACGCTCCCGGAGTCACTCGCGTCGTTGAGGCGCTGCGTCAGATCGTCCCTCGGGCGGAGGATGCCGGGGTTGTCCTCGGGATAGAAAATACGCTGACCGCCGATCAGAACCTCGATATCATCGAGCGGATTGGCTCGCCCATGGTTCAAGTCTACTATGACGTGGGCAACTCGACCCGTAACGGCTACGACGTTCCCGGCGAGATTCGGAAGATCGGCAGGGATCGGATCTGCGAGATCCACTTGAAGGACGTGGGCACTCCGTTGCTTGGGTCCCCGGAGGGGGAGGTCGACTTCGAGGCGGCGGCCCGGGCCTGCAAGGACATCGGCTACGACAAATGGTACGTGCTGGAGACCAGCGGCAGGGAGAACCGCTTTCTGGAGGACACGCACGCCAACGTCGCCTTCGTTCAGAAACTCTTCGGCTGAGAGATCGAGAAGACGCGAAGCCGCGCCTTCGACCCGAACCAACCGGAGCCCCTTTCGCGGGCGTCTACCGACGGAAGGACTCGGGGTCGAACTCGGCGAGGTCGCCGAGGACGGCATCGGCCAGGGCGACGTCCTGGGGAGGGGCGTCCTCCCGCCGGAGGGCCACACAGTACATCCCGGCCCGCTTCGCGGCGGCGATTCCGGCACTCGAATCCTCGAAGACCACACACGTCTCCGGCAGAACCCCCAGTCTTCCCGCCGCCGTCAGGTAGCAGATCGGGTCCGGCTTTCCGGGCGAATAGTCCTCCGTGCCCAAGAAGAACCGGACGTTGGATGCGATCCCCATCGACTCCAACGCCTGGCCGACATCCACCCGGGGAGCGCCCGAGACAACGGCCACGGGATACGTCTGCGCCAGACGTTTCAGCAACTGGATGGAGCCCGGGATACGGATATCTCGGCGGGCGGCCAGTCCGTCGAATATCTCCCGAACCGCGATTCCCATTTCCTCGATGCTCTCGTAGGCCTGGGGGAATCTCCCGGCGACCTCCTCATAGATATCGGTCCACGCCCGCCCGTAGACCAACTCGAGTGCGGCATCTCGGGAAATAGGCTGACTCCGCTTCAACAAGGCCGCCCAGACGGCGTCCACGTAGAGGACCTCCGAGTCCCGCAAAGTGCCGTCGAGGTCGAAGAGAAAAGCCCTGATCTGGGGACGCTGAGATTTCGTCATCTTTCGCCGTCCGCGGACCCTCTCCCGCCGCCGCAGGCCCAGTGGCGGTATCCCGCGGCCCCGCAAATTAGTCTACCACTCTCTATTTCGGCAGGATTGCCTCGCGGCTGCATGCCTCCAAGTCGGAATCCCCTCCCCCGGAGAAACCGCAGAATCCCACAAGCCCGTCCGCCGAGCAGTCGCGCGGGGATCGCCCCAGGGGAGGAGGATGCGGCAGGAAACCGGCAGGTGGCCGGACAGGCTCCCTGCGCCTCTAACCGCTGTCCACTCTCTCCTCGGTCCGCCGCGCCCTCGGGTGCCGGACCACGCCCGTCGCGCGGCGCCGCGACGGGGCGACCCATGTTCAAGGCCCGTTTACCCTGATAATATGGGCTCTTGCAGGAACTGTCGACCGTTCAAATTGAGGAGGTACCATGGCGAAGCGATTAAATCCCCTGGGCCGGCGGGACTTCATGAAGTCCTCGGCCGCGCTCACCGGGGGAGTTCTTCTTGTGAAACCGGAGACGGCATTTGGAACGGCAGCGAATTCGACGTTGAACATCGGACTTCTGGGTTGCGGCGGGCGCGGAACGGGCGTGGCGGAGGATTTCGTCAACCACACCGCCACCCAGGTGACCGTGTTAGGCGATCTCTTCGGGGATCGCCTCGACAGGGGCGAGCAGAGGTTCAACCAGCTGCAGACCGGCAAGGGACGCGCCCGGGTTCAGAAAAAGTTCCAGGGCGCCGATTCCCATATGGATGTGGCCCGAAGCGACGTGGATCTGGTGATCGTCGCCAGCCCGCCCTACTGGCATCCCGAGCACCTGAGAGCCATGCTGGACGGAGAAAAGCATACCTACCTCGAAAAGCCGGTTGCGACCGACGTGCGGGGATGCATGGAAGTGGCCTCGATGGCCTCCCAGGCGGAAGGAAAGCTGTCGGTGGATGTGGGCTTTCAGATTCGGCGGGGCAGTCAGTTCGCGGAGCAGACCCGGCGGCTTCAAGAAGGCGCCGTCGGCGATATCGCCTGTGTCCACGGGTACTACTTCGCCGGCGACTTGCCTCGTCAGGCGACGGACGGCATGTCGGCCAACGAACGCAAGCTGCGGAACTGGGTCTTCGACCGGGTCCTGGGCGGCGACATCATCGTGGAACAGAACATCCACATCATGGACGTATACAACTGGATCCTCAAGACCCATCCCCTCCGGGCCCACGCGACGGCGGCACGGAAGGTTCGGACCGACATCGGCGACGTCTCCGATCACTTCGTGGTCACCATGTTCTATCCCAACGACGTTCGGGCGAGCTTCATGTCCACACAGTTCCTGCCCACCTGGGGTTCGGTGGGTTGGCGCTGCTTTGGACCCAAGGGCTTTTCCGAGGCCTTTTACGCCGGAGGGCTCAAGATCGAGGGAGAGAATCCCTGGGAGGCGGCGACCGACGAGAGAACCGGGGAGAGACGGCCGGAAGTGGACCCGCTGGGAGACGCAACCCCGCTGAAAGCGAAGGCCTTCGTGGAGAGCATCGTCGGCGGCAACTATCACAACGAACTGAAGGAGGGCGCGGAGAGTACCTTGACCGCCATCCTTTGTCGCCAAGCGGCGTACGAGGGACGGGAACTCACTTGGGGCGAGCTGCTGGCTTCGGATCAGCATTGGGAGACGGACGTCACATTGCCCGCCTCCTGATCGATGTGACCAAGAGCGGGTAGACGGGCCGCGCCAAGCCGTCAGCCATCGGCGGTCGGCTTCAAGGCCACGGATCGCACAGGATTACACTGAGTTTGAGTTGGAGCCCCGGCACGGCGGGGAGATCCACTCGGCGAGATTCGTACAATCCGTGGCTTTCCGGCTTCTCCGGACATGGATCGCACCGTTTGCACGGACGTTCGCTCACCCCTCAGCCCTCAGCCTTCTCCTGGGCGAGCCGCCGCAATCGCTTCTGGATCGTGGGTTCCGCCAGGAGTTCCGATGCGGTGAAAAGGGGGAAGAACGGATAGTCTCGCAGGGCCTCCCTCCCTCCCTGTTCGCGATCCACCAAGCATACCACCGCGACGACGCGCAGCCCCGCCTCCTCGGCGGCGCGAATCGCCCGGAGCGTGGAGCCGCCGGTCGTGCACACGTCGTCGACAATGACCACAGGCGCTTCAGGCTCCGGCTCAAAGCCTTCGATGAATTGCTGGGTGCCGTGTTTCTTCGGCTCCTTCCGGACGATGAATGCCCCCAGCGGTCGGTACTCCCGCCGCTCGACGAAACTGACGGCGGCAACCGCCGACACGATGGGATCGGCGCCCAGCGTCAGGCCTCCAATCGCCCGCGCCTCGACGGCACGTCTCTTCAGCTCCCGAAGGATTAGGCGGGCCGTCAGGTAGGCCCCCTCCGGGTCAAGCGTGGTGAATTTGCTGTCCAAGTAGTAGTGGCTGGTCTGGCCGGACACCAGGATGAAGCGGCCCAGCTTCAGGGATTTGGCGCGAAGAATCCGCAGCAACCGCGCTCGATCATCTTCCATAGCCCCGTCAGTAGCTCCTGTAGTTGGTGAACTGCATGTCGATTCCAAAATCCTCCTCCCGCAAACGGCCGATCACCTCTTGAAGCGTGTCGAGTTCCCGCCCGGAAACCCGAACCGTGTCCCCCTGCAGGGACGCCTGGACCTTGAGCTTGGTGTCCTTGACAAACCGGATGATGTCCTTGGCCTTCTCTGTGGGGATCCCCTGCTGGATGCGAACCCTCTGTCGCACCGTTCCGCCGGCGGCGGGCTCCACCTTGTCGTAAGACAGCGCCTTCAAGGACACGCCGCGCTTCACCAGCCTGCCCTCGAGTATCTCGTTGAGACTCCTCAGCCGATACTCGTCGTCCGAGCTGAGCACCAAGTCGGCTTCCTCAATGGAAACCTCACTGCCGCTCCCCTTGAAGTCGAAACGCTGCTTGACCTCCTTCATTACCTGGTTGACCGCGTTTCTCACTTCGTTCATGTCGGTCTTGGACACGATGTCAAATGAATTGTTCTTGGCCATAGCGCCTTCGATTCTGCCTCTCCGATTCCGACGCTGTCAAACGAGAGACGTCTTGAGTCATGGTCCTGGTGCCCTTGGCTCGACTCCCGCGGACGACCGGGTAAGAAGCGGCGGGCGGACAGAGATTGGGGACTCTCTCCCCGATCACCGGAGCGCGGAACCGGGAACGTTCTGCTATAGTCCGTACGCATGAAGTACAGACGACTCGGCGGGACGAATCTGAAGGTTTCGGAGATCGGATTCGGCGCTTGGGGCATAGGGGGAGCCATGTGGAAGGGCGCGCGCGACGACGAGTCCCTTCGCGCGTTGCACCTGGCCATCGACCGGGGCGTCAATTTCATCGATACCGCGCTGGCCTACGGTAACGGGCACTCGGAGAAACTGGTCGGCAACTTGGTGCGGGAGCGCAAGGAACGGATCTTCGTGGCCACCAAGGTGCCCCCGAAGAATTTGATCTGGCCCGCTCGCGGAATGCTGGACGAGGTGTTCCCGTCCGATTATATCGTCGAGTGCGCGAATCGTTCCTTGGCGAACCTCGGGTTGGATCGAATAGATCTCCTGCAGCTCCACGTCTGGGATCCCCAATGGATCGAGGGCGCGGAGTGGCACGAAACTCTGGAGCGGCTGAAGAGGGAGGGGAAAATCGCGTACGCTGGCGTCTCGATCAACGATCATGAGCCGGAGTCGGCGATCGGACTCGTCAAGTCGGGGCGCATCGACACCGTCCAGGTGATCTACAACATCTTCGACCAATCCCCCGAGGACGAGCTCTTTGACGCCTGTCGCCAGTTCGACGTCGGTGTGATCGCGCGCGTTCCCTTCGACGAGGGTTCACTCACCGGAAAGATCACGCCGCAGACGGAGTTTCCGCGCGGCGACTGGCGCAACGCCTATTTCAAAGATGACCGCAAGCGACTGGTCCACGAAAGAGCCCAGGCCCTGGAGAAGCTTCTGGGCGAGGAGGCGGCTACGTTGCCGGAGTTGGCCCTTCGATTCTGCCTGCATCGCAGGGAGGTCGGCACCGTGATCCCGGGGATGCGAGCCGTGGCCCATGTGGAGTCGAACCTGGCCGTAACGGAGCGCCCGCCACTGTCACCGGAGTTGATCGCCGAGCTGCGCAAGCACCGCTGGGTAAGAAACTTCTATCCGGAGGCTTAACCCCTCCGAGGGCCCGAGGCCTCGCTCCGTCATTCCTTCGGCGCGGCAACCGGTGCCGAGGCGCGAATGCGGGAATGGTAAACTGGCCCTTGCCCTCCCCGACGGACGGTTCGGGTTAGGCTTGTTGGGCGCTGCGGAAACCTGCGAGCCTTTAGTAGGAGGCCTCCCTGGAGCCCATAGACGCAAACTCTTGGGGGAGGCAACTATGAGGGCCCGCATTTCCAGGAAGAAGGGTGTGCTTCGATTATGAGTTCTGAAAAACAGATCAGTCCTGAGGAGCTGAGGAAGTTCCTTCAGAACCGTTTCGGGTCGGGCGTTCAGGTCGAGGTGTTTCCTCAGGCCCAGCAAGCCCAGGGTGAGGAGGCCGCCGACGGCTCGAAACGGGAAAGGGCTCTCCAGTTTGATTACAAGCCCAGTGATATCAAGAAGTATTTGGACCGTTTCGTGATCCGGCAGGATGATGCGAAGAAGGTCCTGGCGACGGCTATCTGCGACCATTACCATCACATCCAGCACTCTCCCGATCCTGACGAATGGAGGGACTACAAGAAGCAGAACATTCTCCTGATCGGTCCGACCGGGGTAGGCAAGACGTATTTGATCCAGAACATCGCCCGGCTTGTCGGAGTCCCCTTCGTCAAGGCCGATGCCACCAAGTACAGCGAGACCGGCTATGTGGGCGGGGACGTCGAGGATCTCGTCCGCGAGCTTATCGCCCAGGCGGACGGAAATCTGTCTCTGGCCGAGTGCGGGATTGTGTATCTCGACGAGATCGACAAGATCGCTTCGCCGACGAATGTCTTGGGCCGGGACGTGAGCGGACACGGGGTGCAGCGGACCCTCCTCAAGCTGATGGAGGAGACGGAGGTGCCCGTTCGCTCGTCGACGGATATCGCCAGTCAGATGCAGGCCTTCATCGAGTTCCAGACGAAGGGCAAAATCGAGAAGAAGACCATCAACACCCGCCACATACTTTTCATTGTCAGCGGCGTCTTTTCGGGCCTTACGGAGATCGTCAAGAAGCGGGTCGGGTCGAAGCAGATCGGGTTCACGGGCGATAAGCCAACCGCCGACGAGGAGCACCTCTTGCTTGAAAAGGTGAAGTCGGTCGACTTCATCGAGTACGGTTTCGAGGCGGAGTTCGCCGGAAGGTTGCCCGTGGTGGTGCACTGCCTGCCTCTATCGGTGGGGGATCTCTTCGACATCGCCAAGCATTCCGAGGGATCCATCCTCAAGCAGTATCGAAGGGATTTTCAGGCCTACGACATCGACGTGTACTTCACGGACGGCGGGATGCGGTCCATCGCCGAACTGGCGGCCAGTGAGCAGACCGGGGCAAGGGGATTGATGTCGGTTTGCGAGAAGATGTTCCGCGAATACAAGTACCACCTGCCGGACAGTGATGTGCGCGGTTTCGTCGTCACCGAAGAACTCGTGCGCGATCCCCAGACGAAACTGAAGGAACTGCTGGAAGACCCGGAGATGTACTCGGGACAAATTCTCGCGTGGAAGGTCGGCAAGTTTGAGGAGGAGGTGCTGCGGAAACATGGGGTCCGTCTCTCCTTCAGCCCCGAGGCTGTGGCCCACCTCGGCACCGAGGCCGCCGAGGCGGGCAAGGATGTCGCGGAGTACTGCCGGAACATTTTCGGGAGCTACGAGCACGCCCTCAACCTGCTCGGCAAAGCGTCGGGGGACGCCGAGTTCGTCATCGACGAGGCGGCGCTTGGCGATCCCGGGGTCAGCTTTGAGCGCTGGATTCGCGATACGTACAGTTGAGATCGGGGAGAACGGACGGTGGTCCCTGAGCGGTCGAGCCGGGTCACTCCTCGGCGCGGAGAACGGTAACAGGGTGGAGACGCCCTTCCCGAACCTCCCCCAGCGCGATCAGGCGGCCACCAAACGTTAACCGCCTCGATGCCGTTTCCTCCCGTCCCGCATCCATTCGAACCGGGATGGCGTTGCCGTGTCGGATCCGAGAGGCTTCCTCCGGTTCGAGCGCGAGCTCCGGCACGTCGGGCAGGAGGTCCTCCAGTGGAATGACGTGAGCAGGCAAGTCCTCCTCCAGCCGCTCCATGGACAAGGCCTGTTCCAGGCCAAAGCAACCCGAGCGCGTTCGGCGGAGAGACTCCAGGAACGCGCCGCAGCCAAGCCGCCGGCCGATGTCGTCCGCCAGCCGGCGAATGTAGGTTCCCGCCGAACAGCGCACCAGTAAGGTCCATGTCGCCGCACTC
Source organism: uncultured Acidobacteriota bacterium (assembly GCA_964422565.1). GTDB lineage: Bacteria > Acidobacteriota > UBA6911 > RPQK01 > JAPXNP01 > CAYRCA01. The sequence continues at coordinate 9,176 of CAYRCA010000011.1, forward strand.
CGCTCCAGAAGCCGCAGTTCATAGATGGTGATCTTCCGGGCGGAGGCCTCGCGGATCTCCCCTCTCCTGGCGGCCCGGTAGAGGGGCTCCCCCCCCACTTTGACCGCGGAGAAGGAGGGAGGAGCCTGCAGTTGCGCCCCACGAAAGCGGCCCAGCAACCGCTCGGTCTCGGTCGGGCCGATCACGGGAACGGGATGCTCCGCCACGACCTTGCCGTCCGCGTCGAACGTGTCGGTCTCCTTCCCCAGGCGGATACGCGCGATGTACTCCTTCTCCCCTGCGGTCAGGAGGCTGGAAAGCCGCGTGGCCCTACCGAGTACGATGGGAAGCACGCCGGTCGCCGCTGGATCGAGGGTGCCGGTATGGCCGACCTTCCCCCGCACAAGCCGTCTCACTCGCAGGACTACGTCGTGGGACGTGGGCCCGCTCGGCTTGTCGATCACCAGAACCCCGTCGATGTCAGCCTGTCTCCGCACCATGGCCTCGGTTGGAAATCTCGATCAAGGCCTGTAACTCCCGAACGATCAAGTCGCGGATTTCGCCGTAGTCGCCATCCAGCTTCAGCCCGGCGGCGTTGCGGTGGCCTCCTCCCCCGAATCGCCGCGCCAACCGGCTGACATCCAAGTCGCCTTTGGACCGGAGGCTCACCCGGTAACTCCGCGGGTCAACCTCCCGGAAAAAGGCGCAGACTTGAACCCCGTCCACGCTGAGAGGGTAGTTGGCCAGTCCCTCGGTATCATTCTCGGCGGCGCCGGTTTCCTCGAGCATCTTCCGATCGAGCGTGACCCAGGCGACTCCTCGGCCGTCGTCGAGTTCGAGAGTGCCCAGCAGCCGAGCCAGCAGTCGCAGCCGGCTCTCGGCCTGGCTCATCAGGACGGTCTGTGCGATCCGTCCGGGATCCGCGCCGGCCGACACCAGTTCCGCCGCGACCCGGAATGTTTCCGCCCGCGTGTTGGAGAACTGAAACGACCCGGTGTCCGTCAGGATGGCGGTGTAGAGATTGGCCGCAATCTCCGGAGTGAGGCGCAGGGGCATGGCTCCGAACAGATGGAAAAGCATTTCGCCGACTGCGGAGGCGGACGCATCGACCCAGTTCAGCAGACCGAACTGATCGTTGACCGGATGGTGGTCGATGTTGACCGTCGGATATCCCTCCAGGTTCTCGATCTCAGTGCGTTCAAGATTGTTGCATTCCAGGACGACCAAGGCGTCGAATCTGCCCTCGGCCCGTCGACCGACGCGCAGGAGTTCGATACCGGGAAGAGACCGGTAGTTCGGAGGACAGGGGTCTGCGTTGAGGATGTCGACTGACTTGCCGAGCTGCCTCAGCGCCAGGGCCAGGGCCAGCTGGGATGCCACCGAATCTCCGTCGGGTCGGGCGTGGGAGGTGATGAGAATGTTGTTCTTCTCGAGAAGAAACGACGCGATGTCGGCAACGATGCTCATTCGTGCTCCAGCAACTCAGCGGAGAAATCGACAAGATCGCCCCCCAGAAGCCGCTCACTCTCGAGTCGAATCTTCTCCGAAACCATCTCCAGAAAAGCTCGATCCGAACCGGCGACGGCAACCCCGATGCGGCTCCGCTGCCACAGATCCTGGTGATCCAACTCCGAAACGGAGCACTTGAACTTCGTCCGGAGCCGCTCGGCCGTTCCTCTGACAACCCTTCGTTTTTCTTTGAGGGAATGACAATCGGGCAGATAGAGTTCGAGGGAGCAGAACAGGACAGGCACCTTATTCCTCCAAATCGAATCCCAGCGTGTTCCCAGCGGCGTTCCCCCGCCTGGACCGAGATCGCCGCCAACCGCTAGGGCCTCCCGGCGCAACCGCCCCGCGGCGGCGGGGTGAGGGGTCGAACCATCCGCCAGCGAGGGTTGCCCCCTCGGACCGCGCATCCTCGCCTGGGCTCGAAGAGATCTCCCTCATCCCGGCGGCGGAGGGACAAGGGCCCGGCGGTTCCCCCGGGTCTCCACCGTGACAAGCGCCCCGACTGAACTCCAAGGGAATTGAGAACGTCGCTCTTCGACGAGACCCCCAGTTCAGTTGAGTTGGGGCGCGACCTCCTCCTTCACGTAGGCCTCTATAACGTCGCCAACCTTGACATCGTTGAAGTTGGCGATGGAGATACCACACTCGTAACCCGTCTTCACCTCGTTGATATCATCCTTGAAGCGTTTCAACGACGCCAACCTGCCCTCGTAAACCACCACATTGTCCCGCAGCAGACGCACTTCCGCGGCGCGGCTGATCGTACCGTCCTGGACGTAGCTGCCGGCTACTGTGCCCACCTTGGGGATGCGAAAAGTCTCTCGAACCTCGGCTCTTCCCAGGTAACGTTCCCGGATGGTCGGCTCCAGCAATCCAAGCATTGCCTGCCGAACGTCCTGGGACACGTCGTAAATAATCCCGTAAAGGCGGATTTCGACATCCTCCTGCTCCGCCACGGACCTGGCGGCCGGCTCGGGCCGGACATTGAACCCGACAACGATGGCGTGGGAGGCGGAGGCCAACAGGACATCCGACTCGGTGATGGCGCCGACACCCTTGTGGATCAGGTGAATCTTGACTTTCCCGGTGGTCAGCTTAAGGAGCGTATCCTCCAGCACCTCAACGGAGCCCTGGGTGTCGGCCTTCAGGACGATACCCAGTTCCTTAACCTCGCCCTCGGCAAGTTGGGCGTACAGATCGTCGAGACTGACCTTGGCCGTGCGGGTCAGTTCCTGCTCGCGTGTCTTCTCCTGGCGGAACTCGACCATCTCGCGCGCCTTCGCCTGATCCTCGACCACCTGGAACACATCTCCGGCCTGGGGAATACCCTGCAATCCCAGGACTTCCAGGGCGCTGCTGGGCCCGGCCTCAGTCAGCGCCTCGCCCTTGTCGTCGAACATGGCTCGGACCCTGCCGTAGGCGCTGCCCGCTATGAAAATGTCGCCCACGCGCAGCGTTCCGTTCTGGACGAGCAGTGTGGCCACCGCCCCGCGACCCTTCTCCATCTTGGCTTCGAGGATCACGCCGGCCGCGGCGCGCTTGGGATTGGCCTTGAACTCCTGAACCTCCGCCACGAGGAGAATCATCTCCAACAACTGCTCCACGTTCGTGCCCTCGGTGGCCGAGACGTTGACCATGATCGTGTCGCCGCCCCAGTCCTCGGGGACCAGTCCCCGATCACCGAGTTGCTTCTTGACCCGATCCGGCTGGCACCCAGGCTTGTCGATCTTGTTGACCGCCACGATGATGGGAACTTTGGCGGCGTTGGCGTGGTCGATGGCCTCCAGCGTCTGGGGCATCACGCCGTCGTCGGCCGCCACAACCAGTACCACGATATCCGTTGCGTGGGCCCCGCGCGCCCTCATTCGCGTAAACGCCTCGTGACCCGGCGTATCGATGAAGACGATCTTCTGGTCTCCGATCCACACTTGATATGCGCCGATGTGCTGGGTGATGCCTCCGGCCTCTCCCTCGGCCACTTTGGTGTGCCGAATGTGGTCGAGCAAAGTCGTCTTGCCGTGGTCGACATGGCCCATAACGGTCACCACCGGTGCCCGGAGCACCAGATCCTCGGGCCGCTCCTCCACGCGTCCCTCTTGGGCCGCCACCTCCTCGAATGTGACGAACTCGGGAACGATGTCGAATGTCTCGCAAAGCTTCTCCACCGTTGTCGGATCGAGCAACTGGTTCATCGTCGCCATGGCGCCTTGCTGCATGAGAGCGCGGATGATCTCGTTGCTCTTGATCCCGGTCTGCTCGGCGAATGTCTTGACGGTGACCTTCTCGGAAAACAGGATCCTGCGGGGACCGGCCGCTTCCACCGTCTCCTCCCTGGGCCGGCCCGTTACCCTGGCCTGCTCCCGCTTCCTCAGTTTCTTGCGGGCGACGGCCCGTTTTGGTCTCCGCTTCTCCTCTTCCTCCGCCGGGACGACCGTCACCTGCTCAATCTCGTCGGTAACAGAGGGTGCCGTCGCGGCCTTCATCGGCGCGGCCGGGGGCTCCGACACCTCCACGGAAGGGGCCACGGCCTCGCTCCTCGCCTCCTCGACCGCCTCGGCTACGACCTCCTCGGCTTCTACGGCGGCCTCTTCCTCGTCGGCGACGGGAACGGGCGGCTCCTCGACGGCGGGCTCGGCATCAGTTACAGGCTCCTCAGGGGCCGCGACCCCGGACGCCTCCACCAACTCCCCAGGGGCCTCCTCCAGGAAGGCCGCCTCCGCGGGCAATTCCGCCTCGACTCTTTCGATGACGGGCTCGTCCTCGATCGTGACTTCCGTCTTCCCGGGGACCTCCTCCTCCGCCTTGAGCGCCTCCATCTTTCGATACGTCGACTTGCGTCCCTTGCGAGGTCTCAGCGAACTGGCCAGGGGGCTGACGGTTTCCTCCGCCTTTTCCGGCTCCGCCTTCTTCCCGGCCACCCTCTTCCTCGGCTTGCCCAACTCCTTAATCGAGCGACGGACACGGGACGCGGGCGCCTTCCTCGTCTTGTCCCCCTTCTTCTCCTTCTCCTCCTGCTCCGCCTCCATCATCATCTGCAACCGCTTGCGAATGCGGTTCGCGATGTCCGAGTCGACGGGCGTTGTGGAAGAGGGCACCCAGACTCCGATCTTCTTCAGCTCGGAGATCACCACCGAGCTCTTCATTTCGAATTCGGATGCCAAGTCCTTGACTGTCACTTGTTCCATGCTCAAGCCTACCTCGGGCGCTTCACTCCTACTTTGCTTCATCGGCCCTCTCGGCGTCATTCCGCGTCGGTTTTTCCACCGCGGTCTCCGGGGCGGCCGGACGGCCCTCTGTCGAAGCGTCCGGCATCGGCGCCGACAGCATGAGGTTGGCGCTCTGTTTAAGGCGCTGCGCCGTCTTCTCACCCACACCCTGAATCTCGAGGAGTTGCTCCAGCGATCGGGCGGCCAGTTCCTGGACGGTGGTGATCCCCACCTGCTCCAGGCGGGCTCGGATGGCCTCGCCGACGCCGGGCAGGTCGGTGATCAGAATGTCCGGCTTTTCCGGCCTCTCGCCCTGCATGTGATCCATCTGGCTGAGGACCTCAAGCTTCTTTTCTTCCTCGCTCTTGATATCGATCTCCCACCCGAGAAGTTTTGAGGCAAGCCTAACGTTCTGTCCCTTGCGCCCGATGGCGAGAGAGA
>CAYRCA010000011.1:14320-18840 GCA_964422565.1 uncultured Acidobacteriota bacterium
AACGATTACCTCGAGAGCCTTGGCGACCGGATCGACCAACAGAACGCGGGAGATCTTTGCCGGATTCAGGGAGTTGATGGTGTACTCCACGATGTCCTGGGAGTAACTGATGATATCGATCTTCTCGCCGCGCAACTCGCGTATGATGGCATTGATGCGGCTTCCCTTCATGCCGACGCAAGCCCCGACGGGATCGACCGTGTCGTCGTTGCTGGCCACCGCGACCTTGGCCCTCTCTCCGCCTTCGCGCACGGCGTTCTTGATGACCACCGTGCCGTCATAAACCTCCGGGATCTCGCCCTCGAAGAGACGAATCAGCAGACTCGGATCGGTGCGCGAAACAACAATCTGGGGACCCTTGGCCAGTCGGTGAACCTTGATAATGACCGCCCGGATCCGGTCGCCCAGACTGTACTGTTCGTTCCGCGACTGCTCGGTGAAGGGAAGGATCGCCTCGGTTCGCCCGATGTCCAGAATTACGTCCCTACCTTCGAAGCGTCGGATGATGCCGTTGACCACGTTCCCGATCTGGTTCGAGAACTCCTCGAAGATTATCTCTCTTTCCGCCTCGCGGACCTTCTGGACAATAACCTGCTTCGCGGTCTGAGCGGCGATGCGGCCCAATTCGAGTGTCGGCTTGGGCATCTCGACGTAATCACCGATCTCGAAGGTCTCGTCAATCTTCAGTGCCTCTTCCAGGGACATCTCCGTGGCGGGGTTCTCCACCGTCTCGACGATCTCCTTGACCGCGAACACATCGATTGTGCCCGTCTCGGGGTCGATGCTCGCCTGCAGATCCTCTTCCGTCTTGAAATACTTGCGGGCGGCCGCCACCATCGCGTCCTCGAGCGCCCGGTAGACGACCTCAGGATCGATCCCCTTCTCCTTACTGAGCTGTTCGATTGTCTGACCTAGTGTGTTCACCATTTCCTTACCCGGCAATGGAAGCCTGCCCGGCCGAGCCCTCCCAGCCGTCGGACGCCGATCAGTCGAAGCGATAGACGAGATGGGCCCTCTTGATCGACGCCAGAGGGATCAGGAGCGTTCGATCCCGACAATCCAGCCACAGCACCTGATCGCGGAAATCCTCAATCACGCCGGTGAAATTCCTCTGGCCTTCGACCTTCTCGACTGTCGTGAGCTTGATCTCCTGTCCCTTGTATTTCCGGTAATCCCTCTCCGTGAACAGCGGTCGTTCTAGTCCGGGAGAGGAAACCTCCAGCACATACCGACTTGGAATAAAGTCCTCGATGTCCAGCAGGACACTGATCCGCCGGCTCAACTCGGCGCAGTCCGAAATTGTGATCCCGCCCGGCCGGTCGACATACGCTCGAAGGATGGGGGACGTCCCCCGCGGAACGTATTCCACGTGAACCAATTCAAACCCTTCACCCTCGACAACTTCCCCGATCAACTCGCTAGCCTTTCCCGCCAAATCCGCCATTTTCGCCCTATAAATAAAAAAGTGGGCGTTTGCCCACTTTCATGAGTAGACGCGTGCCAGCGTAATTATAGCCAACTCAACCATTTAATTCAACACTTCCACCTCCCCGAAATCAGCCAGCCTGGAGGCTATTATGGTGCTCGGAGAGGCCACGATGAGCACAAACCCATCCTTCGGCAGGACCGTGTCGAGGGTGCTCCGAAAGACTTCGGTTGTCACCCTATCGAGGCGCAGTCCGAAGGTCGAGACGAAGCTGACCCCAACTCCATACAGGTCGGTCTTCAATACCTGCATGAGGCGCTCCACAGGGTCCTGCCAGGATTCCGTAAACTCCCGCAGGACAATCCTTTTGGCCTCCTCGAAGCGCTTCTCGTCCACCTGCCCCTCGCGAATCCGATCCATCGACTCCGCCAGCTTTCCCAGGAAACCCACAGCGGCTTCGACGGGCACCTGCACATTAACCTGGACGAAGCCCGGCATTTTACGGGCCGACATCGAGACGTACCCCCTGATGTGGTCCTCGTTGGTGACGTGGCGAGCCCAATCGGGCAGCGAAAGGGTCACGTACTGCTCCAGCACCTTAAGGACAAAGTATTCGCGGGATGACTTGGTGACACCCAAGTATCCCCAGCGTAGCAGGCAGTGGTCCAGATCGGGGAATTCAACCACGGAGATCTGGGGCCGATCGGGGACCGAACTCTGTCGAAAGGTGAATGGCGCCGCCTCGCTGCGGACCCAAGCCCCCCAACGTCGACTCAGACGCCGAAACAGCTGCTCCCGGTTGCCCGAATAGGACAAGGCCATTTTGGCCTGATTCGGCAGGAGCAATCGGCGCGCGTGGATCCTGACGTCGTGCAGTTGAATGTTCGCCGCCGTGCTCGCCGTGCCTTTGATCCCATGTCCGTATGGATTCTCCTGGAAAACCCTCTCCAGAAACAGGGCCTGTGTCCTCGACTCGACAGCGGCTTCCTCGCGGGTTAGTTCCTCCTCGAGCTCAGCCCGCGCGGTCCGGAAAGTCTCCTCGGTGAATTCGGGCCTCACCAACACCTCCGCCAGCGTCAAGAGGGTGAACTCAAGCTCTTGGTTGGGAGAGCGGCCCATGAAGTAAATCGCGTCCCACTCCACTCGGCTCTCCAACTCGACGCCGCGGGACTCGAGCTCCTCGAGATAACGCCTCTCCCGCAGGTTCTCGACGATCATCTTCGTCATCAGGTACGTGACGCCCCACTTGTCGGCGGGGTCGAACGCGGCACCATGCTCGATCATGAGCAGGAACGGAGAGGAGTCGCCCCGACCCTCCAAAAACAGAAGCTGCATCCCGTTGAGGAACGACTTGCGCTCAATCCTGGGAAGTCGAATCTGATCCGCCGACTCGGAAAGCGGAACCGTTGCGGATATAATCAGGACCGCGACAAAGGCAATTATGACGAGGAACTTTGATCGCATCATGGAGTATTCCGCCTCTTGCCGTTCAGTTTAACCGAAGTCACCGAGTCTCGGCTCGACAATGGCCTGACCGTTCTGGTCCGCGAGGACCATACCGTTCCAATCGTCACCTGTATGACCTGGTACCGGGTGGGCTCCCGGCACGAACCCAGCGGCGCCACCGGCCTTTCGCACCTCGTCGAGCATATGTTGTTCAAGGGCACCGCCGGAATCGGTAAAGGGCGAATCGACCTGATCACGGCGGTCAACGGCGGCGACAACAACGCTTTCACCGCCCACGACTACACATCCTACTACTTCACGTTCGCCTCGGATCGGTGGTGGCCTTCCCTCGAAATCGAGGCCGATCGCATGCTGAACGCTAGTTTCGACCCGGCCGAGCTCGAGTTGGAGCGGCGCGTGATTCTGGAGGAGATCCGCATGTCCCTGGACAATCCCTGGGAAGCCATGCGGCAGGCGGTGGACGAGGCCGCCTTTCCCCGCCACCCCTACGGCAACCCCGTCATCGGACGACGAGAGGACCTGGCCGGGCTGAACCGGGAAACGGTGACCGACTTCTACCGTCGCCATTACCGGCCCGACAACTGTCTCCTCGTGGTCGTCGGGGATGTCGACCGAGGCCTCTTGCTCGACAAGGTGAACCTCCTGTTTGGCGGCCTCGCCGGCAAATCCGGTGTCGACGGGGTGAGTGCCGCGGCCGAGGATGCGCCCACCGCCACCTTGATCGACCTCAAGAGACCCGGCGGCGTGGTGCGATTGCTGATCGGACTCCCGGCGCCAGCCTTTCGGCATCCCGATTTTCACGCCGTCCAGGTGCTCGATCGCGTCCTCGGCCAGGGGAAACTGTCCCGCCTGCATCGCCGTCTCCTGGAGGAGGACAGAGCCGTTTCCCTGGTGGACACCGAGGTTGAGGAGACGGTGGACCCCTACCGACTCTTTCTCCGTCTTGAGCTGCGACCTCGGGTATCGGTGGATGCCGTACTGGAGACCGTCTTTGAAGAGCTCCGCCGGTTGGCCCGGGATCCGGTCGAACAAGCGGAACTGCGAAAGGCGAAGAATCAGTGTGTCACCCAGTTTCTCTGGGCCCTTGAAGGCACCCTCGACCAGGCCTTCCAGCTGGGCCTCTTCGCCATGCTGGACCGGTGGGGGAGAGTGGGGGAGTACGTAGCCGCGATCGAAGGGGTCGGTCCCGACCACCTGCTACGGGCAGCCGCGCGCTACTGTGACCCGTCCAAGGCCGTTGTCTGCGCCATGACGCCGGAACCGCGTCATGCTTGATTTCCAGTTCGAGCGATTAACGCTGGACAACGGGGTGAGGCTTCTTTTCCACCACTGCGGCCGGGTCCCATTGCTGTCTCTGAGCGCGTTTCTTCTGGTGGGCAAGGATCAGAATCCCATCGAGAAACCGGGACTCGCCTCGATGACCGCGCGCCTCCTGGACGAGGGAACGGCCGCCCATTCCCACCGTGAGATCTCCCAGTTGATCGAGACGGCGGGGGGTGAGCTGAACACCTTCAGTGAGCGGGAGTTGACGGGAGTCTGCCTGGACCTCCACGCCCGGGATCTGCGGTCGGGGATGTCCCTCCTGGCCGAAATGACTCAACGGCCAACCTTTCCCGCGGATCGAATC
>CAYRCA010000011.1:18850-20286 GCA_964422565.1 uncultured Acidobacteriota bacterium
GAGGTGGAGAGAGAGACCGTTCTGAATCACATCCAATCCATGGACGACGACCCTCAGGTGGTGGGGAGCCAGCGCCTGAACCGGTGGATCTACCGCGGGACTCCCCTGGCGGAACCGGTTCTGGGCGATGGGAGCAGTATCGACCGACTCAACCGAAGCGACTTGACGGCGTTCCACCGCACCAGATACGGCCCCCTCAACACAATCCTGGTGGCGGTGGGGGACATTCCGTTCCAGGAACTTCTCGACTTGGCCCGTCAAGACTTCGGCGGCTGGGTGAACCCGCATCTCAGACCGCGGCCTTCGATCGGACTGAGGCGACAGGAGGAGCCGGTGGTCGATATCTGTCCCAAGGACAAGGAACAGGTCAGCATCTATCTGGGTCACCTGGGGATCCCGCGAGCGAGCCCCGACTTTCCCGCCGTACAGGTCATGGACGCCGTGCTGGGAGGAGGCCCCGGATTTACCTCCCGAATTCCCCGGAGAATTCGGGACGAGCAGGGCCTGGCTTACGCCACCTATTCCGATCTGGGAGGCTCGGCCGGCATCCATCCGGGCCGGTTTGTCGCCTTTGTGGGGACCGCTCCAGAAAACCAACGGCGGGCCCTCGAGGCATTGAAAAGAGAGATCCGGGCTTTCGTCGAAGAAGGCCCTTCCGATGAAGAGGTCCGCACCGCCCAGGAGTTTTTGACCGGAAGCTTTGTCTTCGAGTTCCAGTCCCTCTCCTCAGTGGCGCGGCTCCTCCTCTCCCTGGAGATCTTTTCCCTGGACGCCGAGTATCTCCGGTCTTACGAGAGGCGGATTCGCGCCGTCACCCGCGAGGAGGTCGAGCGGGTTGCCCGTCTTTACGTGGATACGATAAACTACACCACGGTTGTTGTAGGGCCAGCGTGACTCGCGAAATGTCCAGCCGCAAGACTCCTTCTCCCGCACTCGCTTTATCTGGCCTCTCCCGGCGGCTGGGAGTCCTCGCCTTGGCTTTCCTACTCGTAGCCCCGCTGATTCTTGGCGGATGCGGCAGGCGGCCGCCGCGGTTGCCGCCGCCGGACCCCCCCGCGCCGACGGAAGCGCCAACTCCCGCGCCACCCGTTGTTACCGCACCCGCGCCCCAGTTGGACTTGAGGGTCGAACCGACCGCGATCGGAGCCGGCGAGTCGGCCCTCCTGACATGGGAAAGCCGCGATGCGTCAAGGGTTGTGATTGAGCCGGCGATCGGCGACGTGGATCCCGCCGGCCGCATCAGATTCTTCCCCGACACCACGACCACTTATACCGTGACCGCGGAGGGTGACGGAGGGCAGGTCGCGCGATCCGTAACCGTGGAGGTCCGGGCAACTCGCGTCGAAGGCAACGACATCAGTGAGGAAGACTTGCGCGGCATGTCCCCCGAACAGCAGTTCGAGGCGTTCGTAAGGCCGGTTTTCTTTCCCTTCGAC
>CAYRCA010000012.1:0-13288 GCA_964422565.1 uncultured Acidobacteriota bacterium
TCGGGTTTCCCCGCCATCGACCACGACCGGCAACGGCGGGTGCTGGTGGCGCAGCAGCGGACCCCAGAGATGCTGCGGCGCATCGCCGCGCTCGAGCGGCGTCTCGAGGAGCTGGAGGAACGGTTGTCGAGTTGGAGCGATACCGAGGCGGAGGGACGGGGGTAGGTCGGGTCGCGTCCGGGCGGGTCGGGACGTTGGCCTCGGTTCTCCCGGGGCTTCCGCGGGCTTATCGGACGGGTCGGACGCGTCCGACCCGTCGGACCTGTCCGACCTGTCGGACCGCACCCAAACCCTCACCCTCAACCACCCTCAACCTCCCAACCCTCAACCCCCTTCACTTCCTCCCCGCAGGTGTTCAGGAAGTCGACGATCGCCTCTACGGTCCGGCGGGTCGCGCCCTGTTGGCCGACGATCACCCTTCGCCCGTTCCGACCGAGGGCGGTCGCGCGACCGGGATCTTCGAGCAGCCGGCGCGTAATGGCGGCCAGTTGAGCGACATCGTCAGCCACCTCCAGACCGTCGCCTTCCCGCAGCAGCCGGACGGTCTCGGCAAAATTCTCCGTGTGAGGACCCACCACCACCGGCTTTGCGAGGGCGACTGCCTCGATCATGTCCGAGCCGCCCATGGGGACCAGCGACCGGCCGACGAAGATCACTTCGGCGAGGCTATAGAACCGGCGCAGGTCCCCCATCGTGTCGCCCAGGATGACGGCCTCACAATCGCCGGAACCGGGGTGATATCGACCCGTCTTGACCAGGTTGTATCTCAGGAGCGGGAATCCCGCCGACTCGACCAGCCGGGCCACCTCGTCGAATCGTTCCGGCTTGCGGGGCACCAGGACCAGCCGCACACCCTCCAGTCCCTCCGTGCCCAACAGGGTACGGAAACCGTCGAGTATCAACCGCTCCTCGCCCGGTCCGGTGCTGCCCGCCACCCAGAGCCGGTGTTCCCTCTCCAACCTCAGGTGCCGGGCCAGATCAGCCGCACCGGCAACCGTGTCCGAGATCTCCGCCGTGTCGTATTTCAGGCTGCCCACCACGCGCACGCGGTCGGCGGGCACGCCCAGAAGGGTGAACCGTTCGGCATGGACCGGGTCCTGGGCCAGCACCAGGGATACCCGTTGAAACATGGGTCGAACCAGGGGCGCGATTCTGCGATAACGGGGCCAGCCCTTTCCCGGGCCGACCCTCCCATTGGCCACCACCAGCGGAACGCCGTGTTTACGGGCCACGGCGGTGAAATTGGGCCAGACCTCCCCCTCCATCAAGACGCACAGCCGGGGGCGAATCCGCCGCAGGGTCCGACGAATGGCGAAGGAGAAGTCGAGCGGAAAGTAGAAAACCCGGCGTGTCTCCCCGTACAGCTTCCGGGCGTGGGCGAGGCCGGTGTCGGTAGAGCTGCTGACCACGATCTCACATTCGGGCAGAGCCGCGTTGAGTTCCCGCAGCAGGGTGCCGGCCGCGTTGACCTCGCCCACGCTCACCGCGTGCAGCCAGACGCAGGGTCGGTCGCCCTCCCGCGGGTGGACATAGCCGAAACGCTCCCTCCAACCCTCGCGATAGCGGCCCTGCCGAAGGATCCGATAAATCACCCAGGGCGACACGCAGATGAGAAAGAGAACGTAAGCCAGGTCGAGAAGGATAATGCGCATGGGGAGCGGCCCCTCACCCGGGAAAGTCGATTCTCTGCGGCGGAGCGCCTCCGACAAGCATGAGGCCGAATTGTAGACCGAGCCACGGGATGCGGCAAGCCGCGCCGTCACCCGCCGGATTCGAGGCCACGGATTCGCGCCGACCACACCGAGTCTGGGCTGGGATTCGGTCGCGGCGGAGACCCACTCGGTGAAATCCGTGCAATCCGTGGCTTCTCGAAACCCGGGATCCAAGGCGATGGCCGGATTGACCGCCATCGGCCGCGCTGTGTTTCTGAGACAAGCAACGAACTGATACGATGGCCCCGGTTCCGGTACGTCTTCACTCTCCCGCTCGGGAAAGGAGCGGTGTGGCCCGGCTCCCGCGCTGTGGGAAGGTAGCGGCTTATGGCGAAGATTGGTCTCATCGCGGGGGGTGGTTCGCTGCCCCTGGAGTTCATCCGTTCGGCTGGACGGCGGGGCGAGAAAGTGGTGGTTTTTGCGATTCGGGATATGGCGTCTCCGGGGCTGGAGGATGAGACGGACCGAGTCTACCACTTGGACATTCGCCAGTACCGGAAGATCCTGTATCTCTGTTTTCGGGAAAGGGTGCGCCGGTTGGCCATGGTGGGTAAGATCGACAAGGCGGTAATCTTCGATCGCGCGCGCCAAGACGCGGCTTCCCGAGAGGACTTGAGAAGGGCTTTCGACAAGAAGGACTACACCCTTCTCGATGAGTGGACGAGAAAGCTGAGGCGGGTGGGGGTCGAGGTCGTAGACGGCCGGGAGTATCTCGGACATCTGTTGCCCCAGGGAGGCGTCCTGGGCAAGATTCTCCCCGACGACCGCGTCACCGGCGACATGCTTTTCGGATTCGAATCGGCCAGGAAGATCGCCGCGATGGACATCGGCCAGGTGGTGGTGGTCAAGGACCGGGCGGTTGTGGCCGTTGAGGCGATGGAGGGGACCGACGCCACGATCGAGAGAGCCCGATCCATCGCCGGCAAGGGGTGTGTCATGGTGAAGGTCAGCCGGCCTGAACAGGACATGCGATGGGATGTCCCCACGGTTGGGCCGGAAACGATCGCCAGGCTGGCGGAGAACTCGTTCAGCGGCATGGCCATCGAGAGCGGCCGGATGTTCTTCCTGGATCGGGATCGGGCTCTCCGGTTGGCGGACGAAAACCAGATCGCCGTGAATGCCTTTTAGCCACAGATAAGCACGGATAAACACAGTTCCGCGTGCGGCGCCCGCTCCATCGGCGGCTGAAAACTTGCGGAGGAGAGAAACCCGGCGTGCCGCCCCCGCTCGATGCCGCGGTTTCCAGACGGGACCGGCTTTCTGGTAGACTCCCTGGTGGTGAAGAGTGAGTTGGCTACGATGGCGAAGAGCAAGCCGGTCGCCGTGAAACCCTGGTCACCTGCGTCGTGGCAGAAGGCCCGGGTTTCGCAGATGCCCGAGTATCCGGACCCGGAGGCCCGGGACCGGGTCGTCGAGGAACTGGTCCGCCTCCCCCCCCTAGTGACCAGCTGGGAGGTTGAGGCTCTGAAAGCGCAGTTGGCCGAGGCGGCCCAGGGAAAGCGATTCCTGCTGCAGGGAGGCGACTGCTCCGAAAGCTTCGCGGACTGCAACTCCACGGTCATCGCCAACAAGCTGAAGATTCTGCTCCAGATGAGCCTGATCCTGGTGGTCGGGGGGAAGAAGCCGGTCGTCCGGGTTGGACGGATCGCCGGCCAATATGCCAAGCCTCGTTCCTCCAACCTGGAGTTCAACGGAAGCGTCAAGCTTCCCAGCTATCGGGGGGACCTCATCAACCGTTACGCCTTTACCGAGCAGGACCGCACGCCGAACCCCGAGTTGATGCTGCGAGGCTACGAGCGGGCCGCCCTGACGCTCAACTTCATTCGCTCCCTGGTGGATGGCGGCTTCGCCGACCTGCACCACCCCGAGTACTGGGACTTGGACTTCGTGGGGCACTCCCCCGAAGCCGCCGAGTATGGCCGGATCGTCGAGTCCATCTCCGACTCGGTTCACTTCCTGGAGACCATCCTGGGCGGACGGGTCGACGAGTTCAAACGGGTGGAGTTCTACACGAGTCACGAGGGGCTGCACCTGTACTACGAGCAGGCTCAGACCCGGCACGTTCCGCACCGGACCGGGTGGTACGACCTGTCGACCCACTTCCCCTGGATCGGCAACCGTACCCGCAATCTGGACGGCTCCCACGTGGAGTTCTTCCGCGGCGTGGCCAATCCGGTGGGGGTGAAGATCGGCGCCGGTATTACACCCGAGGAGCTTGTGGAGTTGATCGAGATTCTAAACCCCAGGGACGAGCCGGGCCGTCTGACTCTGATTCACCGCTTCGGGGAGGACCGGATTGAGGCCTGTCTACCGCCCCTGATCGACGCGGTTCAACGCCGGTCGAGGGTGGTGCTCTGGTGCTGCGACCCGATGCACGCCAACACCGAGAAGACGGCTTCGGGCAAGAAGACCCGCGATTTCAGCAAGATTCTGCTGGAGCTCGAGCGGGCGTTTACGATCCACCAGGGGATGGGTTCGATTCTGGGGGGAGTGCACTTCGAACTGACGGGCGAGAACGTCACCGAGTGCATCGGCGGCGCGCGGGGCCTGACCGAGGCGGACCTCTCCCGCGCCTATCGATCCCAGGTGGATCCCCGGCTCAACTACGAGCAGGCGCTGGAGACGGCGATGCTCATCTCCCGTCTCATGACCCGCCTCAACGGCGGGAAGTGAACTTCCGGTGCCGGTTTCGAACTGGTCCGACCCCTCAAAGACCAACCTCAACCCCGAAACTCAATCAGACGACAGTCCCTCGGCCTGGGCGATGAGGGCTTCGATCTCCGATAGCCCCCGATTCCAAAAGTCGGGATCCTGAAGGTCGACGCCGAGGCCGGCCAGGAGGACATGGGGCCAGTCGGATCCACCCGCACCGAGCAGCTTGATATATCGTTCCGCAAAGCCGTCCGGCTCGGTCCGATAAACGGAGTAAAGGGCCAGGACGAGCAGTTCCCCGAAGGCGTAGGCGTACACGTAACCCGGGCTGTGAACGAAGTGAGGGATGTAGCTCCACCAGATCCGATAGTGCTCCCCCAGGGTCACGCTGCCCCGGAACATGCGTGACTGGGTCTCGATCCAGATCTCGCCGAACCGCTCGGCCGGCAGTTCCCCCTCCTCCCTGCGGGCCCGGTGGATCCGGTCCTCAAAGCGGTTCATGGCGATCTGCCGGAAGACGGTGGCCGTCGTGTCGTCTATTTTGTGGACCAGCAGCGCCAGGCGCGCGGCGGGGGCGGTTTCGGTCTGAAGCAGCCGGTCGAAGACCAGCATCTCTCCGAACACCGAGGCCGTCTCCGCCGTCGTCAAGGGTGTGTCTCCCTCCAGCGAGCCCCGCTCCCGGGAGAGGTACTGGTGCACCCCGTGACCCAGTTCGTGGGCCAGGGTCTGCACGTCGCGGACGTTGCCGGTGAAGTTCATGAGGATATAGGGGTGGACCTGGGGCACCGCCCGATGGCTGAAAGCACCCCCGCGCTTGCCGGGGCGCAGCGCGGCGTCGATCCACCCGAGGCGGAAGAAATCCCCGGCGATCTCCGCCATCCTGGGGGAGAAGGCGCCATAGGACTCGACGACCAAGTCCCGGGCGTCGCGCCAGCTGTAGCGGGATTCCGCCTCGACAACCGGCGCGTAGCGGTCGTAGTCCAAGAGCTCGTCGACCCCCAGAAGGCGCTTCTTCAACCGGTAGTAGCGCTCCACCAGGTCGAATCTGCCGGTCACCGCCTGGATCAGCGCCTCGACGGCCTCGTCGGCGATTTCGTTGGAAAGGTTCCGACCCGCCAGCCAATGCGGATAGCGCCGGAGGCGATCTTCGGAGGCTTTCTCGGCCAGCATGGTGTTGAAGATGTAGGTCAACGCGCGCGAGTGGGTCCGCAGACCGTCGGTGAAGCCGAGGGCGGCGGAGCGGCGCGTCTCCCGATTCGGGTCGTACAGACGCGACAGCACCTCCTGTTCCGTCAGTTCCTCGCCGTCGACGGGGAAGCGGGCGGCCCCAAGGGTCTCGTCGAAAAAGCGGACCCAGGCTCCCGCCCCGGTTATCGCCTTCTCGGCGAGAATCTTCTCCTCGGGCTCGCTGAGTACGTGGTTCCGCCGCAGCGCGAGCATCTCCAGGTAGTGGCCGTAGGAGGCCGGCCCCGAGCCCGCCGGCGGCTTCAGCTTATCGTCGGGCAGGTGGATCAGCTCAATTTCGAAGAAGATCAGGATCTGCTGGATTCGGACGTATCGCTCCCGCACCTTCTGGAATAGAGCTCCCCGCCCGGGGTCGTCCGTGTGGGTACACCAGTGGAGGAAGGCGTAGGTGTAGGCGCGGTCCAGGCGATCCTGGATGGCTTCGAAGGACCGGATCGTCTCGCCGAGGGCCTCCGGCTCCATCCCGGCCACCCCGCCCCGATGAGCCTCCTCGAAACTCCGGGCCTGTCGCTCCGCCGCGTCCAGCGCCGGATCGAGTTCGGAGGGAGAAGGGAAAAGATCGTTGAGGTTCCAGTTTACATTCTCGGCACCTGTCGTTTGCTTCTCCGGTTGAGACATGCCCTTGAGTGTCTCAAAGGAAGAGAGCCGAGATCAAAGGCGGCGGTTGACGTCCGCGATTCCGAGAAGGCCGGGTGCGCGGCCAGAGGGGCGGCGACCCGGGGTTTCGGGATAGACTGAAGGGAGTGATTCCGAGACTCGGGGTTCCGGGTTTTGGATCCTGGGTTGTGAGTCGACGCGGATTGGCCCCGCCGCCTCCGCCCCGGCACCCCGGAGCGCGGAACCCGGAACTCGGAACGTGGAACGTTGGACGCGGACCCGCGGAGGGAGAAGCCGATGTCGGATCGTGAGCGCCCCGAGGAAGGGGCGGAGCCGGACGAGGAGATCGGTGAGGTTTTCGAGATCCCGATCGACGGCGTCCTGGACCTCCACAACTTCCGCCCCGGAGAGGTGAAGGACTTGGTGCCGGACTACCTGGACGAGTGCCTGCGGCGCGGAATCACCCGCGTCCGGATCGTTCACGGCAAAGGAATCGGCCGATTGAGGGAGACGGTCCGCGCGGTGCTTCGCCGGCATCCTGCGGTGGTCTCCTTCGCCACCCCACCGGACGCCTCGGGCTGGGGAGCCACGGTCGTGACCCTTGAGAGGTCTCCGGAGGCCGCGGATCCTACGGATTGACCGGGATCCGGGCCGGAGAGGCTCGAGGCTCAGTCGCAAGATCCGTGGCTTGGGCGTCCCGGTTCCTCGCGCCCGGAACCCAAGACCGCCGCAACCCGCAACCCGCGCCGGTCACCGGTCGGCGTTGACCGTTCGGGGCGCGATCGATCCGCTCACCTGATTTTTCTTACCCTCGCCCGGGGGCTTGTCTTATGCTGATCGACGAAATGATCCGATCCGGCGGCGCTCGGTTCCTTCAGATATGGGCCGTTCTGCTGATCCTGGCGGCGCTGCTGCTGGGGTCGCTGGCGGTTTTCACCTTTGGGGCCGTGTCTTTTGCCGGCTTGGTCTACCTCTGGCTCCAGGCCCGAAAGCGAAAGGGGGAGACCAACGCTCTGGACGTCGCCAACGGCGTCATGCTCCTCCTCTGCGTCGTGTGGTTCCTGGTGAATATCTTTGTCGAGTTTTCTCCCTCTTCGGAGAATCAAGCGCTGCTTCTGCCGATCGCGTTGCTGTTTCCGCCCCTCATCTTCAACGTCTTCTACCTCCAGGCTTCGAATCATCCGCTCTCCGCGAGGTTCTGGCGGGGAGTTCTGGGGTTTCTCTACGTCGGCGGGATCGGAAGCGCCAGCCTGGTCCTGGGAGTTGTGTTTGGCTGGGTTGACGATCTTCCGGTATCGACTCCGATTCTGTTCATGACGACGCTGGGCACTCTGTTCGCCATTTCGGGAGTCGCCAGCGCCGTCGTGATTTCGAGGTCCTCCTCGTCGGGCCGAAAGCCTGATTCCACCGAGGTGCGACGGATCAACATCGGCCTGCTCATCGGGATGAGTTTGGTGGTGGGGATCGCCATTCTGGCCGGGCTGAGCGGCTCGGTCCTGGCGCAGAGGGTGTCGGAGTTGCTCAGTGTCATCTCCCGCTCGATGCCGCTCATTTTCCTGTTCGTCAACTCCTACTACGAGAACCGGTTCGAGTTCTTCGACGTTTTCGTGAAGCGGGCAACCCTGTTCTTCATCCTGCTGGCGGGGTTGGTCGGTTTCCTCAGCCTGCTGTTCGCCGTCTTGGACGAACCGGCCTTTGATCCCTGGCTCCGGCCTTGGGTCTTCTCCCTGTTTCTGCTCCCTCCCGTTATCCTGGTGCCCACCATCCACCGGAAACTCGAGGAGTTGCTCGACCGCTACTGGCTGGGCCGGACCTTTTCCACCGTCGATGCGGTCAAGTTCTTCCTGGAGGGAGTCCAGGGGGCCACGACGGTCTCCGATCTTGTTGAGAGCGCCGAGCACCGCTTGGCCCAGATCTTCCAGACTCGGGTCAGGATTCTGGCGGCGGGCGAGGAGGACCCCGGCTTTCAGGCAGTCCAGCGGGTGCCGGTCAGAGATCTCGGACACACCGGGGGCTCGATCTGCCTGGGTCCCCGCCGTAACGACACCCCCTACTTCGCCCAGGATGTCACCCTGCTGACCGCCCTTTCGGATGTCTTTGCCTATCTGCTTCAGAACGTGCGCCTCCAGCAGAAGAAGCAGGAACAGGAGAAGCGCGAGCAGGAACTCATCCTGGACGCCAGCCGCTCCGAGCTCAAGGCTCTTCGGGCCCAGGTCAATCCGCATTTCCTTTTCAACGCCCTCAACGTCATCGCCAGCCTGACCCATCGGGATCCCGACAGGGCCGAAGCGACGGTGGAGCAGTTGGCCGAGGTCTTCCGTTACACCCTCCGGCGGTCGGAGGAGGAGTGGGTGCGGCTGGAGGACGAAATCGACTTTATCAAGGCCTACGTCGAGGTCGAGAAGGCCCGCTTTGGGGAGAGGCTCCAGGTGGAAATCGATCTCGACCTGGCGGCGCGCGACCAGGCGATCCCGACCATGGTGGTGCAGACGCTGGTGGAGAACGCGGTGAAGCACGGAGTGGCCGCGGTTCGGGGTGCGGCGCGGTTGGGCGTGCGGGCGCGGGTGCTTGAGGGTGTCGTCGAGGTTGAGGTGAGCGATAGCGGACCCGGGTCCGCAGTTCCCACGGGTTCTCCCTCAAATCGACAGGGTTCCGGCTACGGATTGCGGAACGTTCGTCGCAGGCTGGAGGGGTATTTTGGCGGCCGGGCCTCCCTGGTTATCTCGCGGGACGCGGTACGGGGGCTTACAGTGGCGCTGTTGAGAATCCCCGCGACCAACTCCGAGGTTCAGGAAAGAAGGCATGCCTGATGGCGGCGCCTTTCAGGATTCGCGCCTTCCTGGTGGATGACGAGGACCTGGCCCGCGAGCGGATGAAGGGGCTTTTGGCTCAGATCGACGAGGTCGAGGTCGTGGGCGAGGCCGGAAACGGCGACGACGCCCTCCATGGGATCGCCGCGGCTCGGCCCGACCTGGTCTTTCTCGACATCGAGATGCCCGGCAAGTCGGGGATCGAGGTGGCCTCCAGGCTGGAGCCCCCCCGGCCGAGAGTCGTCTACTGCACGGCCTTCGATCGATACGCGCTGAAGGCGTTCGAGCTCAACGCGCTCGACTACCTTCTCAAGCCGGTGTCGAGGCCACGGCTTCGGCAGACGGTGGACAGGTTGAGGGAGGCTTTCTCGGAGAAAGGCGAGTTCCTGAGCGAGATGCGGACCGCCGAGGCAACCCAGGAGAGACTTCTGCCCCGGGACCCGCCCCGGCTCGAAACCCTGGACTACGCGGCTTTGTGTCGGCCGGTCCGGGGCGTGGGTGGAGACTATTACGACTTTCTGTCGCTGGGGGAAAGACGCTTGGGCGTGGCGCTGGCCGACGTTTCGGGCAAGGGTGTGTCGGCGGCGCTCTTGATGGCGGGCCTTCAGGGCCGGCTCCAAAGCCAGGCGTCCCGGTTCGGCGATCGCCTGGAGGGACTGGTCGAGAGCTTGAACCGTTCTCTGGTTCCGGCCACGGAGCCGGGGCGGTTCATCACGCTGTTCTACTCCCTGTACGACGATTTCCGGTGTCTTCTTCGGTATGTGAACGCCGGACACAATCCTCCGCTTCTGCTCCGCTCGGGAGGCCGGGGAGTTCCGGAGTGGCTGGATTCGGGAGGGTTGGTCCTGGGAGTCCTCCCCGACGCCCGTTACACCGGGGGAGAGGTGGCGATAGGCTCCGGGGATGTCCTGGTGATCTACTCGGACGGCGTAACCGAGGCCATGGACCCCGACGAGAATGAGTTCGGTGTCGAGAGGCTGTTAGACTGTGTCGACCGTAGCAGGGAACTGCCTGCCCGGGAGTTGGCGAACCGGATTGTGGACGACCTGGGCCGATTCCGAAGGGGAGTGCCTCTCCATGACGACCTCACGCTGGTGGTGGCAAAGGGGCGATAGACCGTGAACTCGATTCGGACGCTGATCGTGGACGACGAGGAGCCGGCGCGGGAGCGGCTCCGGAACCTGCTGAGGCCCTTCGCCGACGCGGAGGTCGTCGGCGAGGCCGAGAACGGCGAACAGGCTTTGGAACAGATCGCTCTGCTGAAACCCGATCTGGTGTTCCTGGACATTCAGATGCCCGGTTGTAGCGGGATCGAGGTGGCGGCGTCGCTGCCCGGCGGGACGCCCCGGATCATTTTCTGCACCGCCTACGACGAATACGCCATCGACGCCTTCGAGGTGCGGGCCGTCGATTACCTGCTGAAGCCCGTGGCTCGGGCGCGCCTTGCCAAGGCGCTGGAGCGGGTCCGGGAAAGCGGGGATCAGTCCGAGGCGGTGGATGGCATGGTCCACGACTCCGCTCCGGCGCGATTCCTCGCGAAGAGGGGAAGCCGTTTCAAGGTCGTCCCCGTCGCCGACGTGCACTGTTTTCTTTCGGAGGGAGGCCTGACCCAGCTCTGGACGGCGGACCAGTACTACTGGATGGAGCCCGCTCTGGTGGACCTGGATCGCCGGCTCGCGGGAACCGGCTTTTTCCGAATCTCCCGCCAGGCGCTTGTCAACCTCGACCGCGTCGAGGAGGTCGTTCCGCTGATCGGCGGCCACGGACAGGTCAAGCTGGCGGGAGGCCGGGTCCTGGACGTCAGCCGTCGCCGGATGAAGGATCTGATGGAGGAGTTGGAGGGGAAGTGAGATGAAGTACGCGTCTCTGCTCGTCAAGAACCTCCTGAGGAACAAAAGGCGGACGTTCCTGACCGTCTCCAGTATCGCCGTCTCCCTCTTTCTGGTGGCCACCCTGATGACGATCCTAACGGAGTTGAACAATCCTCCGGAAACGCCCGACTCGGCTCTGCGGTTGGTGACGCGGCACCGGATCTCTCTCTTCAACGCGCTCCCGGCGGCTCATCGGGAAAGCATCGCCCGCGTACCGGGCGTCGAGGCGGTGGTCGGCCTCTTGTGGTTCGGAGGAATCTACAAGGACCCCTCTAACTTCTTTGCCAACTTCTCGGCCGACGTCGACGATTTCTTCCGCGTGTACCCGGACATGATTCTGTCCCAAGAGCCTCGGGAGGACTTCATCCAGGACCGAACCGGAGCTATCGCCGGCGACAGCCTGGCGGCCCGGTTCGGCTGGAGGATTGGCGACCGGATCTTCCTCGAGAGCAGCACTTGGCCCGTCAGCGTCGAGCTGACGCTGCGGGGAATCTACGAGGGAGGCCCCGACTTGGGCAGCGGTTTCTACTTCCACTGGGACTATTTCAACGAGGTCATGAAGGAGTACTATGGGGGCTGGGACAACACGGGGACTTTCGCTGTGCGCGTCGCCTCCTCCGAGGTGGTGCCCCAGGTGGCGGAGGACATCGACAGGCTCTTCCGGAACAGCGCCTTCCCCACGAAGACCGAGACGGAAAAGGCCTTTCTCCTCAGTTTTGCCGCCATGCTTGGAGACGTGCAGCTTTTCATCACCAGCATAGTTTCAGTCGTCGTCTTCACGATTCTGTTGGTGGCGGCCAACACCATGGCCATGTCGATCCGCGAGCGCGTGAGGGAAATCGGAATTCTCAAGGCGCTTGGTTTTCGCAGTCGCCAGATCTTGGGTCTGTTGATCGGCGAGTCGGTCGTTTTGGCCCTTGGAGGCGCCCTTCTCGGATCCTGGGGGGCGCGACTGCTTTTCCCCTCCCTCAACTTGGCCTCCTTGACCAGCGGGTTCATCCAGCGGTTCGAGGTGACCTCCGGAACACTCCTGTTCTGTGCTCTGATAGGCGTTTTCGTCGGAGTCGTCTCGGCCGGCGTCCCCGCTCTGCGGGCGGCGAGGAGGCCGGTGGTGGAGGCGATCCGGAGGTTGGGATGAAGATCCCGCTCAAATACAACGTTCGCAGCCTTCTGGTGCGTTGGCCCAGCACCCTCATGACGGTTCTCGGGATCGGGTTGACGGTCGCCATTATCGTGGTCATGTTGGCCATGATTCGGGGCCTCGATCTCACCTTTCTGGAAACCGGCGATCCTCAGAACCTGGTGGCGATCCGTCAAGGGTCGGCGAACGAGGTGAACAGCTTCTTCGCCCGGGATCTTTTCGACAGTGTGCGGTTTTTGCCCGGGGTCCTGCGAGATCGTGACAACGAGCCGATGGCGGTTGGGGAGCTGGTGACCGTCATCAACCATCCCCGCAAGGACGGAAAAGATTCGAACATCATGGTACGGGGGACCTCCGAAATGGGTTTTCGTCTTCGCCCCGAGGTAACGCTGGTTGAGGGGCGCGGATTCAGGGACGGTTTGAGAGAGGTCGTCGTGAGCCGTTCTCTCTCGAGACGTTTCGCCGGCCTCGAGTGGGGCGACTCTATCGAGATCAACAACGTCGACTGGAGGGTTGTGGGCCTGTTCGATGCCGACGGCGGGGCTTACGACTCGGAGATCTGGGCGGGCTATCGGGATATGGCCCAAGTCTGGCAGCGGCCGATTTACTCGTCCATTCTCCTGAAGGCGGAGTCTCTGGAGGCGGCTGACCAGCTGTCGCAACGGATCTCCGGGGACCAGCGGATCCAGCTGAACGCCTTGTCGCAGCCGGACTATTACGCTCAGCAAACGATCTCCTCGGTGGGTTTGAAGGCGCTGACCGCTTTTATCACTCTGATTCTGGGCATCGGGGCCTGCTTCGCCATCATGAACATGATGTACGGCGCGGTGATGTCCCGCCGTCAGGAGGTGGCGACCCTTCGCGCCCTGGGGTTTCGCCGTCGCAGCATTCTCGGATCCTTTCTCGTGGAGTCGGCCGTCCTGTCCCTGCTGGGAGGCGCCCTGGGTTGTATCCTCGGTTCGCTGTTCAACGGCTACTCGGCTGGAACCTCCAACTTCTCGTCTTTCAGTGAAGTGGTGTTCAACTTTCGGGTGACGCAGGAAGTCATCGGGCTCTCCATGGCGTTTTCCCTGGTCATGGGCGTCATCGGGGGGATTCTGCCCGCGCGCCGGGCGGCGACCGTTCGGTTGATCGATGTGTTGAGGGAATAACAAGTATGAAGGAAGAACTGAGTTCCCTGAAAATCGACAGGGGGAGGGAAGGGCCGAGTGGCGCCGTCCACTTCTGGATGGCGGTGGCCGGCGTGCTTTTTCTCGCCCT
>CAYRCA010000012.1:13298-15273 GCA_964422565.1 uncultured Acidobacteriota bacterium
TTTGGATGGCGCCGGCGCAGCTCTCGAACCAGTCCCCGACCGTTGCGGAGGCCGCGGACCGGCCGGACCCGGCACCGACCCGGGCCGAACAGCTTGGAAGGGAAGTGTTGATCGCTTCGGGTTATGTGGTGGCGCATCACAAGCATGAGTTGGGCTCGAAGGTCATGGGTCGGGTGGAGTGGATCGGTGTCGAGAAGGGTGACTTCGTCCGCCGGGGTCAGCTACTCGTCAAGCTGGAGGACCGGGAATTCCGGGCCCAATTGCGGCAGGCGGAGGCGGTTCTGAGTCTGGCTCGCGAACGCCTCGCCGAGCTGGAGGCCGGATCCAGACCGCAGGAGATCGAGCGGGCGGAGGCGGAGGCGCGGCGCGCCGAGGCTGAACTCGCCATTGCCAGGCTGGAGTACGAAAGGCTGGAAGGCCTGTTGCGGGCGGGTGTGGTGGCCCAGCAGGAGGTGGATAATGCTCGGGCGCGCTACGACGTGACGGCGGCCGCGGTGGATTCGGCTCGAAGCAGTCACGCGCTGATCGAGGAAGGCCCTCGCTTGGAGCAGGTGAGACAGGCCCGGGCCGAGGTCGAACAGGCAAGAGCCGCGGTCGACTACGCCCAGACCATGCTCGACGCCACGGAGATCCGTGCGCCCATCACCGGAACGGTGCTCCGTCGGATCGCCGAGGTCGGGGAGATGATCACCACCTCCTTCGCCGGGGAGGGGGGCGCCAAGTCGGCGGTGGTCGCCCTGGCCGACTTGAACGATCTGCAGGTCGAGTTGGACATCAGCCAGACCGACTTCAACCGCATTTCCAGCGAGCAGGAATGCGTTATGAGTCCCGAGGCTTTTCCTCAGAGGGTCTATCCCTGCGCCATCTACGAGATCGCCCCGGAGGCGAACCGGCAGAAAGCCTCAATTCAGGTGAAGGTGAAGGTTCTGGACCCCGACGATTATCTGCGTCCGGAAATGAGCGCCCGGGTGACCTTTCTCGAAAGGGAAGAGGACAGTCATGAGTGAGCCCTTGATCGAGATCCGCGGTCTAAGCAAGGTGTTCCGGCGCGACAGCGTCGAGATCCGCGCGCTGGACAAGATCGACCTGGCCGTCCACGCGGGCGAGTTCGTCAGCCTGATGGGTCCTTCGGGTTCCGGAAAGAGCACGCTGCTCAACATCGTGGCCGGCATCGACCGCCCGACCTCGGGAGAGGCGATCGTTCTCGGCATCGATCTGTCCCGGCTCAGCGAGGACCAGTTGGCGGGCTGGCGCAACGAACACGTGGGCTTCGTGTTTCAGCATTTCAACCTGATCCCGGTGCTGACCGCTTTCGAGAATGTCGAACTGCCCCTGCTTCTGACCCGCCTCAGCCGACGGGAGAGGCGCGAGCACGTGACGACGGCGCTGAAGGTCGTCGGGCTCGAAGATCGGATGGAGCACTATCCGCGGCAGCTCTCCGGCGGCCAGGAGCAGAGGGTGGCCATCGCCCGTGCCATCGTGGCGGACCCCACCTTCATACTGGCCGACGAGCCCACGGGGGACCTTGATGCCGGGTCCGCTCAGGAGGTCCTGGAAGTGCTCGAGGCGCTGAACCGGGAGTTCGGGAAGACGATTATCCTGGTGACCCACGATCCCCGCGCCTCTCGGTATGCGTCGGTCCAGCATCATCTGGACAAGGGGCTCTTGGTGGAGAGTCTCCGGTCGGTGGGCTCTCCCGCGCCGACGGGTTGACGGCGCGTCTTTTGGGAACCGGGCTCTGGGCGGTGGCGGGTCGGTCGCCCGCCAATCGGGAAGGACGGGGGTGTCCCCCGGTTGTGGCGCGGTTTCTCTAACCCCTGCCGACACGGCTGGTTACGGTTGGCAGTCCCCACCCGGAACCCAAAACCCAGGACCCACTTCACTTCTCGCCCGGTGGGGTGGGCTCCCCAAAGGGGAGGTCCACCGTCATGGGATTGTGGTCCATTTTTAGGTCCCCTTTGATGATAGGGGGAAA
>CAYRCA010000012.1:15283-20080 GCA_964422565.1 uncultured Acidobacteriota bacterium
TTGTGGTCCGACAGGGGCAGGCCCAGGGCGTAGTTGACCTTGCGCATGGTCCGGCCGAAGTGAGGGGCGAAGCGGTAGGGGCCGTCCGGATCCTCGGGGTCCTGCAGATACGCCTTCACGAAGATCCAGTCCAGCTTGTACTTGCCCACGGTCCCCAGCGTGCGGACGAACGTGTACGTGTGGGCATAGCCTTTTGAGGCCCTCTGATTGGAGTTGGCCAGAAAACCCGCCAGCCCGTTGCTCGTCCGGTCGGGATCGCCGCGAAAGTCGAAGGCCCCGCCGTCGGCGAAACGGAAGTCCTGGATCGCGCTGAAGAGCCCTCGCTCCGAATTAGGCGCGATCAGTGGGATATGCCGGGCGGTGGGATCGCTCTGGTTCTTCGTGATGTTGAAGCCCGTCTTTATCAGGTCGAACATCCAGCCGATGCCGATCAGGTGTTTGATCCCCCGGTTGACCCAGAAGTCGGTCTGAAGCAGTCTGCGGTGCAGTTTCCGCCCCACACTCCAGGAGTTCCCGTCGAAGCCAATGGTGTTGAGGTCGCCCGCCAGGATGACGGGGTGGGGAATGTGCTGGATCCAGCTCAAAAGCTCCTCCATCTGCCGGCGACGGTTGCGGGGCGTGGTCTTGTTTTCCAGGTGGGGCGCAGCCACCACCAGCCGTCCGCCGGGCAGTTGAGGGACTTCCAGCTCCACCAGGAGCGTCATCCGGCCGCCTCGTCTCATCTCTCTGAAGAGATCGTCTCCGATGAGATTGAAGGCCGCCCGGCGACCTCGCTCGAGAGGGGGCAGGCGCTTCTCGTCATGGTACCAGTCGTAGGGTTGCAGCTCGAACGGCCTTACCCAGGCACCGCGGATGGGATAGCGCGAAAGGACCGCGGTCCCGTGAAGTCCGCGCAGGTCCGGTCGCTCGGCGCCTCTCGCGTCGAGCAGCAGGGCCCGCTCCTCCGGTTCGAAGTCCGCCAACCCGTTGGAACTCAGATAGGCGGGATCGACTTCAACGAACTTCACGCCGTAGGCCCAGTTCATTTCGAGGGCCTCGCCCAGCTCCCGCACAACCTCCCGGTAGCCGGAGCGTTCCATACCCCAGTCCACCTCGTTGAAAACGAGGATGTCCGCTTCCTGAAGGATGCGGACATCCTGGGCCAGCGAGGAGTCTTCCTCGAAAAACTCCTCGGTCTCGACCTCCCCGATCGGGTTCGACGGGAACGCGGGCTCGCTTGTCCCCGCCGCGCGGAGGAAGGCCGCGGCATTCGTCAAGAGAAGGATCATCTCATCGAGGTGGACCCCTCGCTCAATATTCCAGAGGAGTACGCGAAGCGAGGGCCCCAGGCCGGCAACGTCCGGGACCTGCGGTCGGGCCCCGCGGAAGTAGGCATCATTGTTGATAAACGGGGTGTGGAGGAGATGGTCCAGCTTTTCGGCGAGCTCTCTCGGGAGTTCCTCATCCACACTCAAAAGCGCCAGTTCGTCGAAAGCGAACAGCACGGGCGCGGAATATCGGATGGGGGACGAGGCGCCGGCCGGAGTCACCAGAACCCGACACAGGCTCAGGATCAAGAGCAGTCGGAATGCCACTACAGAGAACATGGACCATTAAGGGCGAAGCACGTCATCGCATCACAACCTCATGAGGCGAAGGAGCACGCGCCCATTCTACCATCCGGCCACGCACCGAGGGGACTTCCGTTAACCCTCCAGGGGACCGAACTCCGCAACACGCCCCCCCGATGTGATATGTTGCCCGTTAGGTCATGACCCGCCCTCGACAGAAGTGTGCCGCAGTCGTCCTCCTGCTGCCCCTCGTGGCGCTGTTCGGAGCCGTGCGTGCGTGGGAGGTCTTCCATCCTCTTTCGTCCCTGGCGGAAACGGCCGCCCACGACCACCTTGATCGGGATGAATCCAGCCTCTGTTCACTGGTTCCCTCGGGCAGTCACAATTGTATCCACACCTCAACGATCTTCAACTTCAGCGGGGCTTCGACTCATCTGCCCGTGTCCGACGCCGAAGGCGACATCGGTCGGACGACCTGTCGGGGCAGCCTGGTCGGGATCCGTTTTCTCTCTACGCGCGACCCTCCATCGTTCGGGTGACCCCAACCTTGTTGCGGCGTTGAGGCGGTTAACCCGCCTGATGCCTCATGAAGGCGGGCGGCCGCGCAGATCCGAAGCTTGTGTGCTTGCCTGCGGATCGCCCATTTCGTTTCGGAGGGCTCATTGAAGGATAAGAGGATTGAAGCCGCATCGGCGGCATTTCTTGGTGTGTTTCTGGTCTTCGCGTCGACCCCGATTGATGCCCAGTCAACGGGCCGGATTGAGGGTCTGGTCGCTCACGCGGACGGACGCTTGGTCCATCACGCGACGGTCATGATCGCGCAGACCGGGCGCACCGTTCACTCCGACCACGATGGTCGGTATGTCCTGGAAGACCTGGCTCCGGGAACCTACGACCTGTTCGCCTACGCCGCGTCCTACACGTCGCAGGTGAGGATGATTCGCGTGTCTCCGGGTACCAGCGAGACCGTAAACCTGGTTCTGCAGCTTTCTCCGATTCGGGACAGCGTGACGGTGACCTCCCGGGGGAGGCATGAGACCACGTTCGAATCGGTCCACTCGGTCAACAGCCTGGATACGTTCGACTTGGCGGAGAGGATGGGCCCCTCGGTGGGCGAGGTACTCGACGGAGAGCTGGGAGTGGCCAAGCGGAGTTTTGGGCCGGGTAGCGCCCGACCGGTCATTCGGGGCTTCGACGGCGATCGGGTGCTGGTGATGAGCGACGGCATGCGGATCGGGTCGCTGGGTTCCCAGTCGGGGGATCACGGCGAACCGGTGGATCCGGTCAACCTGGAGCGCCTGGAAGTGCTACGGGGGCCGGCGACGCTGCTCTACGGCAGCAACGCGATCGGGGGCGTGATCAACGCGGTCTCGCGCCACCACGAGATGCACAAGCATCGCCACGAGGGCACTCGAGGCCAGATCACCAGCGCGGCGGGCTCCAACAGTGGATTGGCCGGCGGCGGCGCGATGTTTGAACACGGCGAGGGCAACTGGATGTTCTGGGGCGGCGGCGGAGGCCAAAGAACCGGCGACTACAGTTCGCCCGAAGGACCCGTGGACAACTCCAAATCGCGCGTGGCCAACGCCTCCACCGGCTTGGGCTGGTTCGGCGACCGGCGCTATCTCAGCTTCGGCTACTCCGTTCGGGACGGACGATACGGGATCCCTTTCGCGGACGAGTTTCACGCGCCCCACAGTCCTGGCGTCGATGACGGCGCTCAGGACCCACCCGTTTACGACCAAAGGGTCGCCCAAGACGACGACGATCACGAGGATCCGGAAGGGATCGACGTCGCTTGGCGACAGCACAACGTCCGCTTTTCCGGCGGCCTCCAGAATCTCGACAAAGCCGTCGACGCGGTCCGCCTCCGAGTCAACGTCTCCCGCTGGAGACATGACGAAATCGAGGTGCTCCACGGCGGGATCGAGGAGGTGGGGACCGCGTTCGACAACCGCGAGTTCAGCTACCGGCTCGATCTGGATCAGCGAAACCAGGGACGTCTGATCGGGACTTTCGGGATGTCCGGCCTGCACCGCGACTACGAGGCGACGGGAATTGAAGCTCTGTCCCCCCCGGTGAGACAGAACGGCGTCTCCTTCTTCGTCCTGGAGGAGCTGAAGCTCGAAAGGGTGCGGCTACAGTTCGGCGGCCGGATCGAGCATTTCCGCTACACTCCCCGGGGACCGGTCGAAAGACACAACGATCACGACCATCAGCGTATTCAGGACCGGGATCACGATGACTCCGACCTCGTCTTCCTTCCCGATCGGAGCTTCACCGGGGCCTCGGTGGGGGCGGGCGGGCGCTTCCGCCTCGGAAGCGCGAGCGCGCTGGTGGCCAACCTGACGAGCTCCTATCGAGCTCCGGCGCTGGAAGAACTCTACAACTTCGGCCCCCATGTGGGCAACCTCGCATTCGAGATCGGCAACCCCGACCTCGGGGGGGAGCGCAGCAATGGGTTCGACCTCTCGCTGCGCCACTCCGGCGACCGAATGCGAGGCGAGGCCAATTTTTTCTATTACGACATCGGGGGCTTCATCTTCCCGGCGCCGACCGGAGATATCGAGGACGGGTTGATCGAGGTCCAATACCTGCAGAGCGACAGCCGGTTTACGGGAACGGAGTTGAGAGCCGATCTCGGGCTGTCCCCCGCCGTGTGGCTGAAATTGGGCTTGGACGTGGTGGACGCGCAACTCCAGGACACCGGTTCATCCCTACCTCGGATTCCCCCGCTGCGGGGTCGGGTGGGAATGGATCTGCTCCACAGAGACTTCAGCTTTCGGCCCGAACTGGTGCTGGCCGCGGCGCGGAACGACGTCTTTGAAACCGAGACGCGAACGTCGGGCTATGGGGTGGTGAACCTCAAAGCCTCGTACACGTTGCCTCGTGACCATTTCGTGCATCACGTCTTTTTGGAGGTGTTCAATGTGGGAGACAAGCTCTACCGGAACCATGTCTCTCTCATCAAGGACCTCGCGCCCGAGATGGGGCGGGGCGTGAGGATCGCCTACGCCGTCAAGTTCTTCTGATGCGGATCGATCGCGGGACTCCGGGAGGCGGAATACGGCGAAGGGCACGTCGTGGCGTTCCCGGCGGGTTGAAGTAACAATACTGTGCGTGGACTCCGGCGCCCCCGGCGGCCGGTCGATCGGCAGCACACTGGCGTCGCAGAGCATCCCCAGCTCCTTGAGAATATCGATCGGCCAGCGCACGCCCGCCTTGATCGAGAAGTACGGGGCACGGT